>CAZGSW010000005.1:43222-44462 GCA_964528635.1 uncultured Rhodoplanes sp.
TCCACCGCGAGGCGCTCGGCCGCAGCCTTTCTGATTGCCGTGATTTCGGCGGCGACCTTGTCGGACAGCGCCTTCTCGGCGGCGCGGATTGCGGCGCGTTGCTCCGGCGAGCCGCCGGCAGCGTTGTCGCTCTGGTTGCCGGTCGAGGCGAGCGCCTCCACCTCGGCGGGCTTTCGCTCCGCGGTGCGGGGCTTCGGTTGAGCCTGAGCCTGCGCCGCAGACGTCGCGGCCTGCGGTTCGGCCGGCTGGGTCTGCGCCGTGGCGGGCGTGGCCTCCGGCTCGTCGGGCCGTTGCTGCGTCCGGCACGAAGCGCGGATGGATGCCATCGATGGATGAGTTGCGTCGATGCCGCGCTGGATCGCGCTGTGCAGGTTGGACCGCCGGGTGCGCAGCGCGCGGTCGACGCAATTGACCTCGGTCTGCGAGAGCTTGCGCCAGCTCGTGTAGGCCGCCTGGACGCGGGCGTTCGCGCCGCCGAACGGCTGCGCCGACGCGGAGCCGCACAGCATCATCGACGCGGCGGCGGCCGCGGCCCATACGCAGGACAGCGTCCGTTTGCAAGATCGAGTCATCGGCACCGGCATGTGATGTGTGGGCGCAGGCTGCGTCGCTTCCCCGGCTGTTGCAGGCTTTGGGGCGGACGTTAGGTGCGCGGCGCCGCGCCAGCAACGAAGCGCCGCTGTTTACCTGAACGGGTAACGATAACGGCGAACAAGGTGCGGTTTGGTGCGCCGCAGGCGCACTACCGCCCGCAGGTCCACATCATGCCGATTGGAGTCGAGGCGTAGCAGGGACCGAAGCTGCCGCCGTTCCAGCGTCCGCGATAGACGCCGGCACCGCCCCAGCCGTAGTAGACCCGCCCGTCGTAGCTCCAGTAGCGCGGTCCGTCGCGCCGAACGGCACGGTTATGCTTGGGACTGCGGTCTCGCCAGTCGGTCAGCGCGGGCGGCTGCCTGTAGCCCGGGAGGAAGCCGTATCCGGTCCAGCGCCGGCTGCGCGATGTCTTGTTTGACGGCTTGCCCGATGCCTTGCCGATCTTCCTGACGTGCGCGGCGGCCTTGTTCGCATGCGTGGCGGGCGTGCGGTTCACGCCGGCCTGTTCCGCTATGGAGGTGGCGGGCGCCAGCAGCCAGCACGCGGCAATGGCGACGACGGCGAGCGGTCTGGGGGGCGGGATCATGCAGGGCCGGGATTTGGAGGCTGCGACGAACGGAACCCGCCCGGTGGCGGCTCTTGCGTC
>CAZGSW010000006.1:0-14775 GCA_964528635.1 uncultured Rhodoplanes sp.
CTCCGCGGTCTCCTTCATCTTCTGCAGGATGAACGCGGAAATCTGCGACGGCGAATAGGTCTTGCCGTCCGCCTCGACCCAGGCGTCGCCGTTCGATGCCTTGGTGATCTTGTAGGGGACGAGCTTCTTGTCCTTCTCGACCATCGGGTCGTCGTAGCGCCGGCCGATCAGGCGCTTGACCGCGAAGATGGTCTTCTCCGGATTGGTCACCGCCTGACGCTTGGCAGGCTGGCCGACCAGCCGCTCGTCATCGTCGCTGAATGCGACAATCGACGGTGTGGTCCGCATGCCTTCCGCGTTCTCGATGACTTTTGCGTTCTTGCCGTCCATGACGGCGACGCAGGAATTGGTGGTGCCGAGGTCGATTCCGATGACCTTGCCCATAGTATGCCCTCTCTTTCACAGCAGGCCGGTCGGGCCCTTGGCGGCTCCCGAGCGGGCGTTGCGGCTCATCCGCATTGCCCTCCGACCCCCGAATTAAACTGCGACGCAGCCCCCTGCGGCGTCCTGGCACATATAGGAGGAGGCCGTTGCGCCGCAAGGACTTGATGCGCGTTTCGCCGCGCCCGCAGCGTTAACGCAGGACGCGGCGGACGGCAATGCAGCCCCCTCATCGGCAGGACCAGCCTGGCACAGGTTGCACCCTGCCCCGTCGCGCCGCGGGTCCGGGACATGCCCTGCCGGGCGGTCGCGCGGGCGGCTCACGGGGTTGAGTTTCCGCCGGTGAGCCGCCATACCGGACCCATGAAACGCCGGATCACGAGACGCCGGATCGACCCGTTCGCGCCGTTCCGGTCCGCCGCACTGCTGGCGCTGCTGGCCGTTCTTACCCTGGCGCCGGTCGCTGGGGCCCAGTCCGCACCGGTGCTGTCGTCCGAACCGCAGTTTCCGCTTGCGTCCCGGCTCGGCATGGTTCCGCCGCCGGGCATGACGCTGAGCACGTCCTTCCAGGGCTTCGAGGACGAAAAGAACAACGTCTTCATCCGGCTGGTGGCGATGCCCGAGCGCGCCTACACCGAGATCGAAAAGTCGATGACCAACCAGGCGCTCAAGAAGCAGAACCTGACGGTCGAGCGGCGCGAGCCGTTCGCGCTGGCCGACACCAAGGGCCTGCTGCTGGTGGTGCGCCAGGAGACCGAGAAGGTCAAACTGCGCAAGTGGCTGCTGATTGCGCCGGTCGATGACGTGACGGCCATGGTGTCGCTGGAAATTCCGATGGGCGCCCAGGACGCCTACTCCGAGGCCGCGATCCGGACGTCGCTTGCGACGCTCACGTCGCGCGACACCGTGCCGCCAGCCGAGCAACTGGCGCTGGTGCCGTTCAATCTTCGCGATCTGGCCGGCTTTCGCATCGCCGGTTTCGTGCCTGGCCGCGCAGTCCATCTTGCCGACGCCGGCAAGGACGCGGGCGAGTCGATCGACTTCGCTCACATGGCGATCAGCGTCTCGCCGGGCGGCCCTTCCACCGCAGGCGACCGCGCCAGCTTCGCCAGAATGGCGTTCTCAAGCCCGCCCAACGTCAAGGATGTACGGCTGACCAGCTCGGAGCCGATGCGGATCGGCGGCCAGCCCGGTTACGAGGTGCGGGCCAGCGGCAAGAGCGCCAAGACCGGCGAGGAGGTCGAGATCGTGCAGTGGCTGCGGTTCGGCACCGGAGCCTATATCCAGATGGTCGGATTTGCTCCCAAGGACAAATGGCTGCCCGCGTTTCACCGCTTCCGTTCGGTGCGAGACGGCCTGGACCTTCGCTGACGCTATCCGCTCAACGAGCGCCGGAGTTGTCGTTGGCCGGCGGTTCTTCGGCCGCGGCCTTTGCCGCACCCTTCGACACCGCAACCATGGCCGGCCGCAGCACGCGCTCGCCGATCGTGTAGCCGGCCTGAATCACCTGCGCGACGTGTCCAGCGGGGATGCCGGGGTTCTCGGCCTCGTACATGGCCTGGTGCTTGTTGGGGTCGAACTTCTGACCCATCGACTCGATCCGCTTCACACCGTGCTTTTCCAGCGCGCTGAGCAGCGCCCGCTCGATCAGCTCGACGCCGTCGAGCAGCGCTTTGACGCCGCTGTCCGACTTCTCGCGGAGTTCGGAGTCCAGCGCCTCGAGCGCCATGTGCATGTTGTCGGCCACGGTCAGCACGTCGCGGGCAAATGCCGAGATGCCGTACATCCGGGCGTCCGCCACCTCGCGCTCGGTGCGCTTGCGCAGGTTTTCCATGTCGGCCAGCGCGCGCAGCAGCCGGTCCCTGGTTTCGGCCAGCTCGCGGTCGAGCGAGGTCGAGGGCCGCGGCGCGGCCGCCGCCGGGGCGGCATCGTCCGCCGGTGCGGACTCGTCGGAGGGGCGCTGATGTGAGTTGTCTGACATGGCCGGGATATCAGGGCTGAAGCGCAAAAAATCAAGCGGCTTGGCAGCCCCCCGGCAGATCCCGGCCGGGATCGTGGCGGCACAGGCTCAGCCCGATATCAGCTTTCCGACCACCCGCGCCGTATAGTCGACCATCGGGATCACCCGCGCGTAGTTGAGGCGCGTCGGCCCGATCACGCCGAGCACGCCGACGATCGAGCCGGCGGCGTCGCGGTAGGGCGAGATGATGGTTGAGGATCCGGACATCGAGAACAGCTTGTTCTCCGAGCCGATGAAGATGCGCACCCCCTCCGCCTGCTCGGCACGGCCCAGCAGGTCGACCACCTCGCGGCGCGCCTCCAGGTCCTCGATCAGCATGCGGACGCGTTCGAGATCTTCCAGTGCGCGGAGGTCGTCGAGCAGATGCGACTGGCCCCGCACGATCAGGCGGCGCTGATCGGTCTCGCCGCCGGACCAGCTCGCGAGCCCGGTGGCAATCACCTTCTGGGTCAGCTCGTCGAGCCGGGCCTGCTCCTCCTTCATGGCGCGCTCCAGCTCGACCTTGGCTTCAGCCAGGGTCTTGCCGCGCACCCGCGCGTTGAGGAAATTCGTCGCTTCGATCAGCGCCGACGACGGCAACCCGACCGGAAGCTGCACGATCCGGTTCTCGACCTGGCCGTCGTCGCCCACCAGCACCACCAGCGCCCGCTCCGGCTCCAGCCGGACGAACTCGATATGCTTGAGCCGGACGTTGGTCTTCGCCGCCAGCACGACACCGGCCGCGCGGGTGAGGCCCGACAGCATGCCGGACGCCTCGTTGAGCACGTTCTCGACCGACTTGCCGGTGCCCGCGACCTGCGCCTCGATGGCACGGCGGTCGTTCTCGTTGACGTCACCGACCTGCATCAGCGCATCGACGAAGAACCGCAAACCGAGTTCGGTCGGCAACCGGCCGGCCGAGGTGTGCGGCGCATAGATCAGACCGAGCTGCTCCAGATCGGTCATCACGTTGCGGACCGAGGCCGGCGATAGCGGCGTCTGGATCAGCCGGGACAGGTTGCGCGAGCCGAGCGGCTCGCCGGTGGTCAGATAGCTCTCGACGATCTGGCGAAAGATCTCGCGGGCGCGATCGTTGAGCTGCGCCAGCGAGACTTCAGCATTGCCGATCGGGATGTTCTGCGACACGCAAGTTGGCTCCCTGCAACGGCAGAGAATTGTCCATCCGGCCGGGGGAACGCAAGCCGGAGCGGCCGGCGCCGTCTTCCGTCCGCGTCAGCGCGGAAATCCGTAGAGACGCGCCGGATTGTCGACCAGGATGCGCCGCCTCGTTTCGGCGTCGGGCGTCCAGTCGTGGAACAACTGATACAGCGCGCCCGCGTTCGGCATCGGGCCTTCGATGCGGGGATGCGGCCAGTCCGAGCCCCAGACGATGTTGTCCGGGTTGGCACGCACCAGCGCCTCGTGGAACGGCTTCGCCTCCGGATAGTCCGGCGCGGTGTTGGAGAGCCGGTGGGCGCCCGACACCTTCACCCATCCCTTGCCCTCGCCGACATAGCGCAACAGGCTCTGAAAGCCGGCCGTGCCGGTACCGGCGCGGGCATCGGTGCGGCCCATGTGGTCGACCAGCACCGGCAGACCGATCGCATCGAGGATCGGAACGGTGTCCGGCATGTCCTTGCAGTCGATCCAGAGCTGCAAGTGCCAGCCCAGGTCCTTCATCAGCGGCGCCAGCTTCTTCGCCGTCTCAAGCGTCACCCCGCCGCGATAATGCAACTGACCGCTGCGGAAGAAATGATTGAAGCGCAGGCCGCGCACGCCGAGATCGTTCCAGCGGCGAAGTTCGGCGGGCGTTACGCTCTCGTCCGCGACGGCAACGCCGCGCAGGCGCTGCGGCGTCCGCTGCAGCGCGTCGAGCATCGCCGAGTTGTCCTGACCGTGCGCGCTGCCCTGCACCAGCACGCCACGCTCGAACCCGACCGTGTCGAGCATCGCGAGATACTTCTCGAGCGGAGCATCCGGCGGCGTATAGCTGCGGTCGGCCGCGTAAGCGAAACGATCCGAGGGTCCGAACACATGACAGTGGGTGTCGCAGGACTTCGGTGGCGGCGGATTTTTCGGGCGCACCGGCTGCTGCGGAGCCGGACAGGCGGGAATAGGGCTGTTCATGGAAGAAATCTGTTACGGTTCTCCCCGGCGGGTCAAGCGACGGCCCTGCAGCCTCCGTAAAAAGCGGAATCGAACGCGCCCCTTGTCGGTCCCCTTCGCGCCACCTACAAGCGTCCCATGCGGCGCATGTAGCGCCTGAAGGAGACCGACGCTTGCGGCCCAGTAAACGCCAACCCGACGAGCTGCGCGCCGTGTCGCTTGAGCGCGGCGTGGTCAAATACGCCGAAGGCTCATGCTTCGTGAAATTCGGCGACACCCATGTTCTGGTGACCGCCACGCTCGAAGAGCGGCTGCCGCCCTGGCTCAAGGGTCAGGGCCGCGGCTGGGTGACCGCCGAATACGGCATGCTGCCGCGTGCGACCCACGAGCGCACCCGCCGTGAGGCCTCCAGCGGCAAGCAGGGCGGCCGCACCGTCGAGATCCAGCGGCTGATCGGCCGCAGCCTGCGCTCGGTGCTCGACCTTCCCGCGCTGGGCGAACGCCAGATCACCGTCGACTGCGACGTCATCCAGGCCGACGGCGGCACCCGAACCGCCTCGATCACCGGCGCCTGGGTCGCGCTGCACGATTGCATTTCGTGGATGCGCACCCGCGATATGCTCAAGGCCAATCCGCTGCGCGACCACATCGCTGCCATTTCGTGCGGCATCTACAACAATGTCGCGGTGCTCGATCTTGACTACGCGGAGGACTCCGAGGCCGAGACCGACGCCAACTTCGTCATGACGGGAAATGGCAACATCGTCGAGGTGCAGGGCACCGCGGAGCGCGAGCCGTTCAGCGAAGCGCAGTTGCTCGCGCTACTGGCGCTCGCCCGCAAGGGCGTCGCCAAGCTGGTGGAGCTGCAGAAGATCGCGGTGATGTAGGTTGTGAGCCATCGCAGGATCGAAGACCGGCTGGTGATCGCGACCCACAATCCGGGCAAGCTGGTGGAGATGCGCGATCTGCTGGCGGCCTACGGCATCGGGGCCGTGTCGGCAGGCGAGCTTGGCCTGCCGGAACCGGAGGAAACCGGAACCACGTTTCGCGCCAACGCGCGGATCAAGGCGGAGGCCGCCGCGAAGGCGTCAGGCAAGGTATCATTCGCGGATGATTCGGGATTGGCCGTCGACGCGCTGAACGGCGAGCCGGGCATCTACTCGGCGCGCTGGGCCGGCCCGAACAAGGATTTCCGTTTGGCGATGAACGAAGTCCAGACCCGCCTGATGAAAGCCGGAGCCGCCACGCCGGACAAGCGCGGCGCGCAATTTGTGTCCGCGCTGTGCGTGGCCTGGCCCGACGGCCATATCGAAGAGTTCGAGGCGCGCGTCGGCGGCACGCTGGTGTGGCCGCCGCGCGGCGACAAGGGCTTCGGCTACGATCCGATGTTCCTGCCGGACGGACACGCGCTGACGTTCGGCGAGATGTCGAGCGAGGACAAGCACGGGCTGCCACCGCACGGCAAAGGCCTGTCGCACCGCGCCCGCGCCTTCCTCATGCTCGCGGAGGCCTGCCTTGAGCGGCGCTGAACACACCCTCCCCGACCCTCCCCCGCAAGCGGGAGAGGGAGACAATGCGTTCGGCGTCTATCTGCACTGGCCGTTCTGCCTGTCGAAGTGCCCGTACTGCGACTTCAACAGCCATGTGCGCCACGCCACGATCGACGAGACGCGGTTCGTGCGCGCGTTCGAGACCGAGATCGCCTCGATGGCGGAACGTGCGCCGGGGCGAACCGTGTCGAGCATCTTCTTCGGTGGCGGCACGCCTTCGTTGATGCAGCCGTCGACCGTGAGCGCCATCCTCGATGCCGTCGGCAGGCACTGGACGGTCCGGCCCGACGCCGAGGTGACGCTCGAAGCCAACCCGACCAGCGTCGAGGCCACGCGCTTCGCCGGCTATCGCGCCGCCGGCGTCAACCGCGTCTCGCTCGGCGTGCAGTCGCTCAACGACGCGTCGCTGAAATCGCTCGGCCGCCTGCACACCGCGCAGGAGGCGCTCGATGCCGTGGCGATCGCCCGCAGCATCTTCGAACGCTACTCGTTCGACCTGATCTACGCCCGGCCCGGCCAGAGCATTGCCGAATGGTCCGTCGAACTTGAGCGCGCCATAGCGGAAGCGGCTGAACACCTGTCGCTGTACCAGCTCACCATCGAGCCGGAGACGCCGTTCCAGGCCATGCACGCCGCGGGCAAGCTCGTGGTGCCGGACGATGACGCCGCACGCGCGCTGTACGACCACACCCAGGAGGTCTGCGATCGCGCCGGCCTGCCGGCCTACGAGATTTCCAACCACGCGCGGCCCGGTGCGGAGTGCCGGCACAATCTGGTATACTGGCGCGCGCACGAATACGCCGGCATCGGTCCCGGCGCACACGCCCGTCTCGATATCGACGGCTATCGCCGCGCCATCGCAACCGAGAAGCGGCCGGAATCATGGCTGATGCGGGTCGAATCGCTCGGCAATGGCGTCGTCACCGACGAACTGCTGAGCCGCGAGGAGCAGGCCGACGAATTCCTGCTGATGGGCCTGCGGCTCGCCGAAGGCATCGACCCGGCCCGCTTCGCCGCCGTGGCCGGACGCGCGCTCGATCCGATGCGGATCAGGGAGCTCGCCGCGCTGGGCTTTGTCGAAAGCGACGGCCAGGGATTCCTGCGGGTGACCAAGGCCGGCTTCCCGGTGCTCGACGCCGTCGTGGCCGATCTCGCGGCGTAGTCTGTAACGTCCGATCAGCCAATCCTCCCGTGTCCCGGCCAAGCGAGCGCCAGCGAGCGCGAGCCGGGACACATAACGAGAGAATGACCCGGCATGCCGAAGTCAGGTTCCCGAGCCGGGGAACGAGCGAGGCGGCGGACTGACGGTCTGTCCGCCGGTCGGGCCGACACGCAGGATCGCCAGACCGCGCTCGTTCACGCCGTCGGTGCGGAAGCGGAACAACCCGTCGATGCCGGCAAAACCCGAAGGGCTGGTCAGTGTCTGCTCGGAGAACCGGGCGGCACCCTGCGTCTTCACCAGCGCCGCAACCAGTGCCACGGCATCGTAGGCCAGCGTCGCGGTGCGGACCGGGTCCTGGCCGTAGCGAGACCGGTAGCGCGACGAGAAATTCCGGAAGCCGTTGCCATCCGGCGCCGCATAAAGCGCGCCGTGCAGGTTGGGATCGCTGAAGATGCGTGGATCGTCCCACAGGCCGGTGCCGAGCATCTGCAGGCTGCGCGGCTTCACGCCGGCCTGCGCCAGCGCCTGCACCACGCCCGGAACCGCGTCCGAGCCGTCGGGAAGGAAGATCGCGTCGGCGCTGCGCGCAGCCTGCGCAACGATGCCGGCGGCCCCTGCGGCCTGACCGGGCGATTGATAGCGCTGCAGCGCCACCACGCGACCGCCGCGCTGCGCCACCACCTGCTGGAACGCGGCCTCGACCACACTGCCGTATGCGTTGTCCGGCAAAAGAGCTGCAAACGAGCGGCGGCCGTTGGCAATGGCAAACGAGATGATGCGGATGACGTCGGTCTCGGGCAGGAAGCTCAGGAGATACACACCGCGCGCCGCGACGCTGACGTCGGTGGAGAATGCGATCACGGGGATGCCGCTGCCGCGCGCCACCTGGCCGACCGCGGTGACCGACTGCGCAAACAGCGGACCGAGGATGATCTCGGCGCCTTCCGAGATTGCCTGCTGCGCCACCAGTTGCGCGGTTCCGGGATTGCCGCCGTCGTCCTTCACCAGGAGCTGAATGTTCGGACTGTTGAACTCCGCCAGCGCCATCTCGGCGGCGTTCTTCATCGACAGCGCCGCGATGCCGGCGTTGCCGCCCGCCGAGAGCGGCAGGATCAGCGCCACCTTGATCTGCCCGGCGCCAATCGCGGTTCCGGGCTGCGGCGGTCCCGACTGCTGTTGGGACAGAATGTCCGGTGTCGTGCACCCGGCCAGAACCGCGAGCAGGCCCAGCACCAGGCCGCGGCGTAGGCGAGAGAAGCGCGCGGCAATGGGGTGAGCCGCAAGCCCGCTGTTCATGAAGTCCTCAGTCAAGGCGCGACGCAGCGAAGGCCGGCTCCGCCGCGATCGCGGGATAGTGTGGGTCAATGGTTAACCAAATGGAAAGGATAACGAAAACCTCCCGACCCTGACGTTCCGCCGCAACGGGGTCTACAATGGCGGCCAAATGCGGGCAGAGCGCACCACGGAACCCACAAGAACCTACCTTCTCGCCGGCCAGGCGGTCGGCGCGCCGCGGCTTGCCGCGGGCTTGTACGTCGTCGCCACCCCGATTGGAAACCTGCGCGACATCACGTTGCGGGCGCTGGAAACACTGGCCACCGCGGATGTCATCGCATGCGAGGACACCCGGGTAAGCCGAAAGCTGCTCGACCACTATGGGATTGCCACACCGCTCACGCCGTACCACGAGCATAATGCCGCAGCCGCCCGCCCGAAGCTGCTCGCCCGGCTGGAGGCTGGGGAAACCGTCGCGTTGATTTCCGATGCCGGCACGCCGCTGATTTCTGATCCGGGATACAAGCTGGCCCGCGCGGCGCGCGACGCCGGCCACCCGGTGCATGCGGTGCCCGGCGCCTCGGCCGTTCTGACTGCCCTGGCGTCCTCCGGGTTGCCGACCGACCGGTTCCTGTTCGAGGGATTCCTGCCGGCGAAGCCGTCGCAGCGGCGGAACCGGATTGCCGCTCTCGCCCGCATCCCGGCGACCCTGATCCTGTTCGAAGCGGGGCCGCGGCTTGCCGAGGCGCTGCACGATCTCGCCGACGGTCTCGGCGCTCGCGAGGCCGCGATATGCCGCGAACTCACCAAGCTACACGAGGAGACTCGGCACGGCGATCTCGCCACGCTGGCGCGGCAGTATGCCGAAGGCGGGGAGACTCGGGGCGAGTTCGTCGTTGTGGTTTCGCCGCCGGCCGATGAAGCCGCCGTCGAGGACAGCGAGGTCGATGCGATGCTGCGCAGCGCGCTGACGCGCGGTTCGGTGAAGGACGCGGTCAGCGAGGTGTGCAGCGCCACCGGCCGGTCGCGCCGCGACGTGTACCGGCGCGCGCTGTCGCTTGCGGGAGGATCGGACGATGGCGCGGCGGGCTGACAAGCCCCCACGGCCGGAGCCGCGGCCTGAACGCGTTGCAGCGTTCCGCACCGGCCTGTCGGCCGAGAGCCGCGCCGCCGCCTTCCTGATCGCCAAGGGTTACCGCATCCTGTCGCGGCGCTTCCGCACCCCGGTCGGCGAGGTCGACATCGTGTGCGGCCGCCGCAACACGCTGGTGTTCGTCGAGGTCAAGGCCAGGAACAGCCTGGACGATGCCGCCGAAGCCGTCACCGGACGCAACCGACAGCGCGTCGTCGCCGCCGCCGAATACTGGCTGTCGCAGAATCCGGACGACGTGAACCGGGATATCCGTTTCGACGCCGTGCTGGTCGCGCCCGGCAAGATGCCGCGCCACATCGCGGGCGCGTTCGACGCCTCGTAGCGGCGCTACGCCGCGTTCAGCCGGTCGAAGAACGCGTCGACCTGACCGCGGATGCGCGAAGCCACGGCACCAAGGTCGTCCGCCACCGCTTTCACGGTCGTCACACTGACGCGGGTGTTTTCCGTGGCATCGCCGACCCGGCCAACCTCCTCCGCCGTTTCCGCAGTGCGCTTGTTGGCGATCTCGACGCTGCGCGCGATCTCCTGCGTGGCGGCGCCCTGTTCGGTCACGGCCGCCGCAATCGCCCCGCTGATCGAACCGATGTCGCGGATGGTCCGCTCGATGGCGGCAATGGCAGCGATCGAACTTTCGGTGGCGTGCTGCATTCCCGATATCTGCGAAGCAATGTCCTCGGTGGCCTTCGCGGTCTGGCCGGCCAGGGCCTTGACCTCGCCCGCCACCACGGCAAAGCCGCGGCCGGCCTCGCCGGCGCGCGCCGCCTCGATGGTCGCGTTGAGCGCCAGCAGATTGGTCTGCTCGGCGATATCGGTGATGAGCTGAACCACATCGCCGATCCGCCGCGCCGCCTCGTCCAGCTCCTGAACGGCTGCGTTGGTTCGCTCAGCCTCCGCGACCGCCTTCTCGGCGATGGCGTTGGAGTGCCCGACCTGCCGATCGATCTCCATGACGGAAGCGGCCAGTTCGTCGGCTGCGGACGCGATGTCGCGAACGTTGCTGGAGGCTTCGGCCGACGCCCGCGTGGCGCCCGCCATCCGCTCGTTGGCGCTGTCGGCGGCGCCAGCCAGACCGCGCGATGCCTCAAGCATCTGGTCGCAGATCTGGCCAAGCTCGGCGATGCTGCCCTCGACCTCGGCCGAGAACCGCTCGACCTCTACCGCCACGTTCTCCTGCCGGCGGATTCGGGCCTCGGCGTCGCCCACCACCTTGTCGCTCAGTTCCTTGTTGTGATGCATCGCGTGCTGGAACACCGCGATCGATCGCGCCAGCGCGCCGATCTCGTCGCGCCGCGCGCCGTAGGGAATCGCCGTGGCATTGCCCTCCGCGACCGACTCGGTCACGCGCGTGATCTGCGCAAGCGGCCGCGCGATGCTGCGCCAGATCAGCACCGTGCCCATGCCGGCGAGCCCGGCTGCAACGATCGCCAGCACGCTCATGATCCAGGCGGTGTTGGCGATGCCATGGTCGATCTCCGCGTAGGCATTGCCCGCGCGCGAAGAATAGACCTGCCCCAGCGCTTCGAGATCGGCGTTCAGCACGCCACGGGAGGCGCGGTTGCCTTCGTTGTCGCCCCACTGCCGGGCGGCTTCGATGCCGCCCTGGGCGGTGCGGCGGAGCAGTTCGCGGCGGAACTCCTGAAATTCGCGAATCCGGGTTGCCATTACCTCATAGTTGTCGGCATCGCGCGGCTGGACGACCCGGCGCCACTCGGCGACCACGTCGCCGATGCGGTCGTTGAGCCGGGTCAGATCGCTGACGAACAGCGCAGCGGCATCGGTGCCGGGCGACATGTAGATGCCGCGCGATTCCATCGCCACGGCGTAGATCAATCCATTCAGCCGCTCGACGTGCTTGGCGCTCTGAGAGGCGGCCTCGAATTCCCGCGTAAGGGCGTTGTGATGGCGGGAGCTGAACACCGCGACGGCAGCCTGCACCATCGTAACGATGGCGAGCAGCGCGATTATCGCGTACAGCTTGGTGGCAATGGACAATCTTGGCAAAATGGACATTTGAAACAGTCCCGGACTTCCGGGCGCCAGCTTGCCGGTAACTCGTTAACCACTGGTTTGCGGTTGTCCTCCGAATTCAGAGAGTTTCATGCCGCTGAACATTGCCGTGCAGATGGACCCGATCGAGCGGATCAACATCCGCGGCGACTCGACTTTCGCGATGCTGCTGGAGGCGCAGGCCCGCGGACACTCGATTTCGTACTACACGCCCGACCGGCTCGCGCTCCTTGACAACTTCGTCCATGCCACCGTGCAGCCGCTTCAGGTCCGCGACGAAACCGGCAATCACTTCACGCTCGGCGAGGCGCGCCGCACCCGGCTGTCCGAATTCGACGTGATCCTGCTGCGGCAGGATCCGCCGTTCGACATGTCCTACATCTCGACCACGCATTTCCTGGAGCGCATCCATCCGGACACGCTGGTGGTGAACGACCCGGCTCAGGTCCGCAACGCGCCCGAGAAGGTGTTCGTCACCATGTTCCCGGACCTGATGCCGCCGACGCTGATTACGCGCGACCTCGGCGAGATCAAGTCGTTTCGCGCCGAGCACGGCGACATCGTGATGAAGCCGCTGTACGGCCACGGCGGCGGTGCGGTGTTCCGCCTGACGAAGGACGACCTCAACTTCGGCTCGCTGTACGACATGTTCGCAACGACGTTCCGCGAGCCGTGGGTGATCCAGCAATTCCTGCCCGCGGTGTCCAAAGGCGACAAGCGCATCATTCTGGTCGACGGCGAATACGCCGGCGCCGTGAACCGGGTGCCCGCGGCCGACGACCTGCGCTCCAACATGGTTCGCGGCGGTTCGCCCAAGGACACCGAGCTGACGCCTCGCGAACGCGAGATCTGCCGCCGCCTCGGCCCGCCGCTCAGGGAGCGCGGCCTGATCCTGGTCGGCATCGACGTGATCGACGGCATGCTGACCGAGATCAACGTCACGTCGCCGACCGGGATCCGCGCCATCCGCAACCTCGGCGGCCCGGACATCGCTGCGCTCGCCTGGGATGCGATCGAGAAGAAGCGCGCGGCAGGCTAGTTCGTCGCAACCTGCCGTTCCGTCTCGCCGGTATCGACGAAGAAGAACAGCCGTCCGCGCCCCGGCTCGAAGTGCTGAACCCGCCAGATCATCTCCTCGACGTCCGTGGAGGCGGCTTCGGCTTCAATGCGAGCAAGACGCGCGTGGTCAAGTTCGGATTCGATGGTCTTCAGATCAATCATGGGTGGATTCCTCCGGACAAGGCTCCCCGAACCGATGCCGGCAACCTAGCAGAGTCGTTTTGTTCTGCAAATGTTCTCATCTCGAGAACAAAGTTCCATCCACTGTTTTCGGCGGCCCTTCAAGTTTGAGAACGTTCATTCCGGTGCCGGATTCCGCAGGCATGTTTGTCTCGATGATGCCCAATGCCGCTCTCCATCCTCCCGGCCTGCGAGCCGGATCGTTCCGGAACGCTGAACCGGACATCGCCGGCGGACCCTGCGACCATTTGCGCAAAGCCGGACCGCGACGGCACGAAGGTAGGTTGCGCGCTCGGCCATCCTCTTTGCAAACCACGCGGACGACGAAAGGGCCGACCGTGAAGTCCGGCCCCGGAGACTGAATTTTGTACGCGCAGATCGGCAGCCTCATTCTGGCGACCAGCCTCGTTCAGATCGCCAACGGATTTTTCACGACGCTGGTTTCGTTGCGGCTCGGCGTGTCGAACCTCGGACCCACCTTCGAGGGCGCGATCATGAGCGCCTACTTCGTCGGCTTCACCATCGGCTCGGTGACGTGTGTGAAGATCATCCAGCGCATCGGACATATCCGCGGCTACACGGCATTCGGCGGCATCGTCGTCATCGCCACCGTCGGCATGAGCTTCTTCTTCAACGGTCTGGTCTGGGCCGTCCTGAGAGCTGCGATCGGGTTCGGCTGCGTTGGGCTGTTCGTCGCCACCGAAAGCTGGCTGAGCGCAAAATCTCCCGCAGCGTCGCGGGGCCGGGTGTTCTCCACCTACATGGTCGGCACCTTCCTGGCGATGGCGGTCGGCCAACTGCTGATCGGGCGGCTGCCGCTCGAAAGCTCGGTGCCGTACGATGTGATCGTTTCGCTGTTTGCCGCCGCGCTGATCATCGTCAGCATGACCCGCGCCGAGCCACCGAAGATCGCCCCCGAACCCGGCCTGTCGTACCGCGAGCTGAGCGGCGCCGCGCCGGCGGCTATCCTTGGCGCTGCGATCGCCGGCATGATCGGCGCGACCTTCTACGCCGTGGTGCCGGCCTGGATGCTGATGTCCGGGATCAGTCAGCAGACCATCGGCCTGGTCATGCTGTGCGCCGTGCTTGGCGGCCTGACGTTTCAGGTTCCGGTCGGATGGCTTTCCGACCGGATGGACCGTCGCATTCTGCTGTGCGCACTGGCGGCCGGATCGGCCGTGGTGGCGACCGCACTGGCCGTTCTGCCGCACACGCTGCCGTTCGTGCTGCCGCTCGCGACTGCGCTCGGCGGTTTCATGTCCACGTTCTATCCAGTCTGCATGTCGCACGCGATGGACCGGATGAACGGCGAGCGCATCGTCGCCATCAGCGGATGGCTCATCCGCGTGTTCGGCATCGGCTCGATGTTCGGACCCATCACCGGCTCGTGGCTGATGGGCTTTCTCGACATCGACGGCGTGCTCTACTTCATCGCCGCCTCGGGCGCCTTCCTCGCCATTGCGACCGCGATCCGCATTGTCGTTCGCGCGTCCGCGCCGCATGCGGTCGAGACGCCGTACGTGATCGTCGCGCCACAGGCCATGCAGGTCCTCCCGGAGGCGGTGGCTGCGTCCCCGCAACGGTAAATTCGGTCTTTCCGGCCTTCTGTTCTTGTATTGTTCTTGCGCGTGTGCCGGGATTGGCGTAGCCTCCTCAACCGAGGGGCAGCACCATGGTCCAGCGGGTCGGCACGGTCGCGTTCGAGGGCATCGAGGCCCGTGCCGTGGACGTGCAGGTCCAGGTGGCGCCCGGGCTTCCCGCCTTCAACATCGTCGGGCTGCCCGACAAGGCC
The DNA here is from genome assembly GCA_964528635.1 of uncultured Rhodoplanes sp. GTDB lineage: Bacteria > Pseudomonadota > Alphaproteobacteria > Rhizobiales > Xanthobacteraceae > Z2-YC6860. The sequence continues at coordinate 14,665 of CAZGSW010000006.1, forward strand.
GTGTCGGAGGCCAAGGAGCGTGTACGCGCCGCCCTCGTCGCATCGGGCCTGGCGCTGCCGGCACGCCGCATCACCATCAATCTCGCGCCCGCCGACCTGCCCAAGGAAGGC
>CAZGSW010000006.1:14785-18028 GCA_964528635.1 uncultured Rhodoplanes sp.
CCGCCGATGCACTCGCCGGCTTCACCGTGCTGGGCGAGCTTGGCCTGGACGGCTCGATTGCGGCGGTGGCGGGTGTGCTGCCGGCTGCCATCGGCGCCAACGCCCGCAGCGAAGGGCTGATCTGTCCCGCGCGGTGCGGATCGGAGGCCGCATGGGCGAGCCCCGAGATGGAGATCGTGGCGGCCGCCTCGCTGATCCAGCTCGCCAACCACTTCAAGGGCACGCAGGTGCTGTCGCGGCCGAGTCCGGCCATCCGCGAACTGACAGGACCGCGGCTCGACCTGTCCGACATCAAGGGACAGGAGAGCGCCAAGCGCGCGCTCGAAGTGGCCGCTGCGGGCGGACACAACCTGCTGATGGCCGGCCCGCCCGGCTCCGGCAAGTCGATGCTTGCCGCGCGGCTGCCGACCATCCTGCCGCCGCTTGCACCCGCCGAACTGCTCGAAGTGTCGATGATCGCCTCGGTCGCCGGCGAGATCGCTGACGGCGCACTGACCAGCCGCCGGCCGTTCCGCGCGCCGCATCACTCGGCCTCGATGCCCGCGCTGGTCGGCGGGGGCCTGCGCGCCCGCCCGGGTGAGGTCTCGCTCGCCCATCATGGCGTGCTGTTTCTCGACGAATTCCCGGAATTCCAGCCGCAGGCGCTCGACGCCTTGCGGCAGCCGCTGGAGACCGGCGAGGTCGCAATCGCACGCGCCAACCATCGCGTGACCTATCCGGCGCGCTTCATGCTGGTGGCGGCGATGAACCCTTGCCGCTGCGGGCGCGCCAGCGATCCCGGATTCGCCTGCCGGCGCGGTCCGAACCAGCGTTGCGCCGCGGAGTACCAGTCGCGGCTGTCGGGGCCGCTGCTGGACCGCATTGATCTGAACATCGAAGTCCCCGCCGTCACCGCAGCCGACCTGATCCTTCCGCCGCCGGCCGAAGGCAGCAGGGAGGTCGCCGCCCGCGTCGCCCAGGCGCGAGCAATCCAGGCGGAGCGTTACGCGGCGCTCGCGCTCCCCACCCCTTACACCAACGCGGCGGTCCCCGCCGCCGTGCTCGAGGAGGTGGCGAAGCCCGACGCAGCCGGGCTCGCGCTGCTGCGCGAGGCGGCCGACGCCATGCACCTGTCGGCGCGCGGCTACCATCGCGTGCTGCGGGTGGCGCGCACGCTTGCCGACCTCGATGGCACAGCGAAGGTCGGCCGCATCCATCTCGCGGAGGCGCTGTCCTATCGTGCGCTGACCGACGAGATGCGGCGCGCGGCGTGATGTCTCCGCTGCGGAAAAATTAAGCCGCCGCTAACCATACCGCCCTAGCTTACCGGGGCATGGACCGCCTCCGCAAAACGCTGATTCTGATGGCCGTGATCGGCGTTCCCGCCGCCGCGCACTCGACCTTCGCGCCGCCGGAGGAGTTGTGCTTCGCCAGCGGCTCGGCGACCTACAAGCTGACCGCCAAGGCGGCGTCGCCGGACTACCGCGTGCGGTTCGACAACGCCACGCCGCGGCCGGACCTGCGCATGGAGCTGGTGGACCGGCCCGAGATCGCCGACTTCGTGCTGGTGGACGATCCCGGCACGCCGCATGGCAACGCCTGCCGCTCGCAAGCTCCGGTCAGGACGATCCGGATCGAAGGCGAGACACAGAGCGCCGACATCACCGTGAGCTTCGGCCCCGCCGACCGCATGCCGGACTACCGCATCTACGTCCACTCGGTGCGATACTCGCACCAAGATGTCGCTGCGGTTCTGGCTGCCATGTGGAAGTCGCACCGCACGGTGGAACTCGCCGGGCGGCGCTAACCCCGCATCAACCTTGACGGCCGTTCACCGTTCCGGGTGAAGGCCGCGGCAAGCTTTTCGCCCCATGTTCGCCGCACAAACACGTGCGGACCGCAGCGCGCCGCAGCGCTGCGGAAGGGGCAGGCGTTCATGCAGGTTCGTCCCAACACAGGACAACCGCGACCTCGTTACCGGTTTTTGCGGCGGCTTGTGCTCGCTGTGCTGCGCTGGACATTTCTGGTGATCGGCGCGGTTGCCACCGCATCGGTGCTGTTCGCTCATCTCTATTCCGTCAACCAGGAATTCTACGATCCGATGGCTTACGCCACCGGGGTCGCCGGTCTGTTTGCGATGATATGCGGCGTGATGCTGATGGTGCTGTCGCGTAACAGCCGGCTGCGCCTGGAGTTGCGTCAGGCCCGGGTCCGTTGCGAGGAGCTTGCCGACTTCACCTGGGAGCTCAAGGACGCCGAGGCCCGCGCCATCAGTCTGCTGGAGGCGCAGGGCGACCTGATCGTCCGCCGCGACGCCGCGGGCCTCATCACGTATGCCAACGATGCCTACTGCACGCTGGCCGGCGCCGCGCGCGACGACCTGATCGGCACCGCCGCCACGCTCACCGTGCTGGAGCAGGGCGAAGTCCGCGTCGCGCCCGACGGCACGCGCATGCACGATCAGAGGGTCGCAACCCCGGACGGCCCGCGATGGCTTGCCTGGCGCGAAACAAGGGTGTTTGCCGGCCCGGACGGTGCCTCGGAGGTGCAGGGCGTCGGTCGCGACGTAACCGAACGCACTGAGGCAGGCCGCGTGCTGTCCGAGGCGCGCGACGCCGCCGAAGCCGCGAACCGCGCCAAGTCGCGCTTCCTCGCGATGGCTTCGCACGAAATCCGGACTCCTCTGAACGGCATCCTTGGCATGACCGAGCTGCTGCTCGACACCCGGCTTACGCCGGAGCAGACCGCCTACGTAAAGGCGGCGAAGCTCTCCGGCGACGCGCTGCTGGCGCTGATCGAGGACATTCTCGACTTCTCCAAGATCGAGGCCGGCAGGCTCGAGCTCGACGCCGCTCCGTTCTCGCCGCTTGCCCTCGCCGAGGAAGTGACCGAACTGCTCGGCCCCCGCGCGCAGGCCAAGGGCCTCGATATCGCTTGCGATGTCGACGAAGCTCTGCCGCAAAGCGTGACCGGCGACGCCACGCGGCTGCGTCAGGTGCTGCTCAACCTGGCCGGCAACGCCATCAAGTTCACCGAGACCGGAGGCGTTGCCTTGACGGTCGGCCGCGGCCCTGCACCGGACCAGATCACCTTCGAAGTGCGCGACACCGGAATCGGCATCGCACCGGAGCAGCAGGCCCGCATCTTTCTCGAATTCGAGCAGGCCGACGGCGGCAACGCCCGCCGCTCCGGCGGCACCGGGCTCGGGCTCGCCATCTCGCAGCGCATCGTCGAGCGCATGGGCGGCAGCATCGCGATCGAAAG
>CAZGSW010000006.1:18128-29168 GCA_964528635.1 uncultured Rhodoplanes sp.
TCGCCATCTCGCAGCGCATCGTCGAGCGCATGGGCGGCAGCATCGCGATCGAAAGCGCGCCGGACCAGGGCGCGGCCTTCCGCTTCACGCTGCCGCTGCGGGCCGGCGACTCCCCAGCCTCGGCCTTCATTCCTCCGTCCCTCACCAGACGGTCCGTGCTGATCGTGACAGCCAACAGCCGCGATGAAGACCCGCTGGTGCGGCGGCTGACGCGCTGGGGCGCAGAGGTCACACGCGCCTCGGCCGCAACGCTCCCGGAGGCCGTCGCAACGCAGTCTTTCGATACGGCCTTGATCAATCTGCCACCCGACGCTGCGAGCGTTGCGCTGCGCTGCGCGGACGGACGGATCGCGCGCCGCATCGTGCTGCTGGCGCCCAGCGAACGGCCGAGCCTGCCTCTCCTCAAGGAGGCCGGCAGCACCGGCTATCTCGTCAAGCCGGTGCGCGCGGCCTCGCTTGCCGCAAGGCTTACCGGGGATGCACCGTTCGAAGACGCGCCTGTCGCCGAGGCGCCGTCCGCACCGCAGGCCGGCCGGAGCCTTGCCATCCTCGTGGCCGAGGACAACGATATCAACGCGCTGCTGGCGCGCTCCCTGCTGGAGCGGCTGGGTCACCGTCCGACGATGGTGACGGATGGCGCCGCCGCCATCGCGGCATGGCGCAGCGCACAGGCCGAAGGCGCGCCGTTCGACGCCGTCCTGATGGACGTGCAGATGCCCGGCACCGACGGCCTTGAAGCCACACGCACCATTCGCGGCGCCGAGGCGGACATGAACCTGCCGCGCGGCACCATCGTCGCGTTGACCGCCAATGCTTTCGCCGAAGACCGCACCGCTTGCATCGAAGCGGGCATGGACGACTTCCTGGTCAAGCCGCTCGATCGCGATCGCCTGATTGCGCTTCTGGCCCGGCTGCGGGAGCGGGCTGCCGTGGCGGCGTAGTTCGGCGTTCCGATTTAACGCCTACAGCTTCCGCAGTGCCACTTCCTCGACGCGGTGGCTCTCGCCCTTCTTGAGAATGAGATCTGCGCGCTGCCGGGTCGGCAGGATGTTCTCGTTCAGGTTGACGAGGTTGATGGCGTTCCAGATGCCGTTTGCCGTCTCGGATGCTTCGGCATCGGTCAGCTTGGAGTAGCGGTGGAAGTACGACTTCGGATCGCGGAACGCCGTGCCGCGCAGGGTCAGGAAGCGGTCGACGTACCAGCTCCGCAGCACATGCTCGTCGGCGTCGATATACACCGAGAAATCGAAGAAGTCGGATACGAACGGGATCGCCTTGCCGTCCTTCGGCAGCCGGCCGGTCTGCAGCACGTTCAGGCCCTCGACGATCAGGATGTCGGGACGGTCGACCTCCAGCCACTGGTTCGGCACCACGTCATAGATCAGATGCGAGTAGATCGGCGCGCGCACCGGATGGCGCCCGGCCTTCACGTCAGACAGGAAGTGCAGCAGCGCCGGCAGGTCGTAGCTCTCGGGGAATCCCTTGCGCTCCATCAAACCTTCGGACTGCAGCACCGCGTTGGGCAACAGGAAGCCGTCGGTGGTCACCAGCGCGACCTTCGGAACATTGGTCCAGCGCGCCAGCAGCGCCTGAAGCACACGCGCCGTGGTCGATTTGCCGACCGCGACCGATCCCGCGACGCCGATGATGTAGGGCGTCTTGTCGCCCTCGTCGCCGAGAAACCGCTGCTGCGCACGATGCAGCCGTTGCGTCGCCGCGACATAGAGTGAGAGCAGGCGCGACAGCGGCAGATAGATGTCCTCGACCTCGGCCATGTCGAGCCGGTCATGCAGCGAGCGAAGCCGCGTGACCTCCTCCGGCGTCAGAGTCATCGGCGCGTCCTCGCGAAGCCGCGCCCATGCGGCGCGCGAGTAGGTCCGGTACGGCGACAGTCCGTCGTCGATGCGCTGCTCCATCACGGCGAGGGCTCCGGACGCGAAGCCTTCTCCTCGAGGCCGGATTTTTTGGTGCGGGTCTCCAGCAGCGCCTCGACCTCGGCAAGCGAGATGCCGCGCGCCTGCAGCAGAACGAGCAGGTGATAGAGCGTGTCCGCGCTCTCCGCGATGACGCGATCCTTGTCCTCCGCCACCGCCGCAAGCACGACCTCGACGGCCTCCTCGCCGAACTTCTTGGCGCAATGGGCGACGCCCCTGTCCAGCAGCTTGCGCGTATAGGACACGTCCGCGCCCGCGGCGGCGCGTTCCTTCACGCGTTTTTCAAGGTCGGCAAGGGTGAACTGGCTCATGGCGATTTCATAGCATGTTCAGGGATTTGCGGGAACCGCCGGAGCGGCGCAGCAGCCGGCTCGGCCGTTGCTCAAGGATCCAGCCGCATCGGCAGCCCGGCCTTCGCCATGTGCTCTTTGGCCTGCCGTACGGTGTACTCGCCGAAGTGAAAGATCGACGCCGCCAGCACCGCGCTGGCATGGCCGTCGCGAACGCCGGCGACCAGATGATCGAGATTGCCGACGCCCCCCGAAGCAATCACCGGCACCGTCACGCTGTCGGCAATCGCGCGGGTAAGCGCGATATCGAAGCCAGATTTGGTGCCGTCGCGGTCCATCGACGTGAGCAGGATCTCGCCGGCGCCGAGCGCGACGACCTCCTTTGCGTATTCCACCGCGTCGATGCCGGTCGGCTTGCGGCCGCCGTGGGTGAAGATTTCCCAGCGGTCCGGTTCTCCCGGCTGCGATACCTTCTTGGCGTCGATGGCGACCACGATGCACTGGTCGCCGAACTTCTCGGCCGCCTCCCTGACGAAGGCGCGGCGCACCACCGCCGCGGTGTTGATCGACACCTTGTCGGCGCCGGAGTTGAGCAGCTTGCGGATGTCGTCGACGGTCCGCACGCCGCCGCCCACCGTGAGCGGCATGAAGCAGGCCTCTGCGGTGCGGCGCACCACATCGAAGATGGTGTCGCGGTTCTCGTGGCTCGCGGTTATGTCGAGGAAGGTCAGTTCGTCGGCGCCCGCGGTGTCATACGCGATCGCCGCCTCCACCGGATCGCCGGCGTCGCGCAGATCGACGAAATTGACGCCCTTGACGACCCGGCCGTCCTTCACGTCGAGGCATGGAATGACACGGACCTTGAAAGTCATCGCCCGTCACTTCGGTTGGCTCGTATGTGCCGGACTCTAACTGGCATCGAGATTCTTCAACAACACGAGCAGATAGGCGACCACTGCGATCACGATCGGCAGGCAGCCGATGCCAAGCAGGGTGGTGGAAAATACGAAGTTATCCCGGAATACCCATGCAGCCGTCCAGGCGATCACCGCGGTACCGAGCGCCAGAATCATGATCGGCGTCATGGCGGTGCGGAACGACAACCGTCTGCCGTGTTTCGCCGACGGGTCCGTCATGCGCCCTGCCCGCCCAGCATGGCCAGCGCCTCGGCCGGGTCGAGACGCCCGTCGTAGAGCGCGCGACCCGCAATCGCCCCTTCAAGCTTGCGGGCGCGCGGCTGCTTCATCGTTCTGATGTCATGGATCGAGGCGAGACCGCCCGACGCGATGACCGGAATGGAGATGGCATCGGCCAGCGCGATGGTGGCATCCCAGTTGATGCCCTGGAGCATGCCGTCGCGTGCCACATCGGTGTAGACGATGGCGGCGACGCCGGCGTCCTCGAACCGCTTCGCAATGTCGAGCGCGGTCAGTTCGGAGGTCTCGGCCCAGCCCTCGACAGCGACCTTGCCGTCCTTCGCATCGAGCCCGACCGCGACCCGCTGCGGAAATTTCCTCGCCGCTTCCTTCACCAGTGCCGGATCGCGCACCGCGGCCGTGCCGATGATGACGCGGTTGACGCCCTTGCCGAGCCAGCCCTCTACCGTCTTCATGTCGCGGATACCGCCGCCGAGCTGAATGCAGAGTCCCACCGTCTCCAGAATGCGCTCCACCGCCGCGACATTCATCGGCTTGCCCGCGAAGGCGCCGTCGAGATCGACCACGTGGAGATGCGTGAAGCCCTGCGTCTCGAAGGTGCGGGCCTGCAGCGCCGGGTCGCGGTTGAAGACGGTGGCGCGCGCCATATCGCCCTGCTGCAGGCGCACAGCGAGACCTTCCTTCAGGTCGATGGCAGGAAACAGGATCACGTTGGCTTGCTCATCCAATGGCCGACACGGTCCGGTCGGCCGCTGACCCATCCGCAGTCAGGGCGTCACGGCTTCCAATTCAGGAAATTCGCGATCAGCGCAAGCCCAAGTTTCTGGCTCTTTTCCGGGTGAAACTGGGTGCCGGCCACGCTGTCCTTCGCCACCATGGCCGTGACCGGCCCACCGTAATCGGCCTCGGCCAGCAGGTCGTCCTGCCGCGATGCCCGCAAAGCGTAGGAATGGACGAAGTAGGCATGCAGGCCCTGCGGCCCGACCGGAATGCCCTCCAGCAGCTTGTGCGGCTTGCGGGCGTTCAGCGTATTCCAGCCCATGTGCGGGATCTTGAGCGAAGGATCGGACGGGACAATGCGGTCGACCTCGCCGGCAATCCAGCCGAGCCCCGGCGTTACCTCGTACTCGCGGCCGCGCTCGGCCAGCAACTGCATGCCGACACAGATGCCGAGAAACGGCCGGCCCTTGCCGCGCACGGTCTCGTCAAGCGCTTCCACCATGCCGGGAAGCGCATCGAGACCGCGCCGGCAATCGGCGAACGCGCCGACTCCCGGGAGTACAATCCGGTTCGCCTTGCGCACCGCGTCAGGATCGCTGGTCACCACGATGGGTTCGTCATGGCCACTGTCGCGCGCCGCACGCTCGAACGCCTTCGCCGCCGAATGCAGGTTGCCGGAGCCGTAGTCGACGATCGCGACGCTCATCGGTGCAACGTCACGAACGGTGCTGCGGTTCGGGGAACAGCCCGATCACATCGGGCGGATCGGCCGCGGTCCGGTAGGGCGTCGTGGTCGCGAGCGGTGCCGCCGCGGACGGCGTGGGAGCGGCGGATGGCGGCGCAGCCGCCGCGGCAGGCCGCGCTTGCCTGGCCACCCACACATCGAAGAATCGGCGCTCGGCGGATTCCTCATCGTCGGCGACGACGGCGCCGTGATTGATCCAGCCGCGGCGCGACAGCGTCCAGCGCCGCAGCGTCGAGGCTTCGAAACCGATCAGCAGCGCAACCAGAAAGCCGACCGCAACCCGCGCGCCCGCCGGCGCATCGACCGCCCAGAGCACCGCCTGAAGCGCCGCCATGGCGACCAGATAGAGCAGCAGCACCAGCCACAGCCCGCGCCAGATCATCCAGAACGGCGCAAACACGAAAGCCCACAGGGAGAACTTGTCGCGGACGAATACAAAGCGATCGGCCGCTGCCAGCGTGTCGCCGCCATTGCGCGGCGGGGGCTCATGCACCGTGAATGCCGGCATTTCGTCCTCCGGGCGCAGCCTCGCGGCGCACCTTCATCAGATAGGCGAGCCGCAGCCGATTGTCAGCCGCCGAGCGAGCCTTTGGTCGAGGGCACCTCTCCGGCGGCAGCCGGATCGATGGCGAGCGCGGCCCGCAACGCGCGCGCCAAGCCCTTGAAGCAGGACTCGGCAATGTGGTGATCGTTGGACCCGTACAGCGTCTCGACATGCAGCGTGATGCCCGCGTTCATGGCGAACGCCTGGAACCACTCCTGTACCAGTTCGGTATCGAATGCTCCGACCTTGTCGCGGCCGAACTTGACCTTGAACACCAGGAACGGGCGGCCCGACACGTCGATCGCCACGCGGGTCAGTGCCTCGTCCATCGGCAGATGCACGTCCGCGTAACGGGTGATGCCCTTCATGTCGCCCAGCGCCTGCTTCACCGCCTGGCCGAGCGCGATGCCGACGTCCTCGGTGGTGTGGTGATGGTCGATGTGCAGGTCGCCCTTCGCCTTCACCGTGATGTCGATACGGGAGTGACGGGCCAGCAGGTCGAGCATGTGATCGAAGAAGCCGATCCCGGTCGAAACGTTCGACGCACCCTTGCCGTCGAGATCGACCGCCACTTCGATGTCGGTTTCCTTGGTGGCGCGCTTCACCGCACCGTGGCGGCCCCGGGTCACCATGCGGGCGGGCTTTTTCGCGATCTGGGTTCGGCCGCGGGCCATGGAAACCGCTCTCCGGTTCGGATTCGCGCCCTTCTATCAGGGGTTTCCGTGCTTCGCCACCGCCGCCGAAAACGACGAAATTGTAGCTGCCAATTGCTGGACAACCGGCCAAATCGTAGCTACGATTTGATGGAATGGTGACGCCTGACCCGTTCGTTTGCGACGAGCAAAAGCGCGCTGCAAATCTGCGCAAGCATGGTGTCGATTTCAGCCTGGCAGAGCAGTTCGACTTCGCGTCAGCCGCCACCACGCTGGACAATCGAAAGGACTACGGTGAACGCCGGTATCGTGCTTTCGGTCCCGTGGCAGGGCGCATGTACGCGATCGTTTTCACCAGGCGCGGCGATCAGGTTCGCATCATTTCGGCTCGCAAGGCCAATGCAAGGGAGATTCGCCGCTATGGCCAGAACCAAAAAAAAGCAGATTGATGCCGACGATGAAAATCCGGAATGGACGAAGGAGGACTTCGCGAGAGCTCGACCGGGTCGGGAAGTGATTCCGGAAATTATAGCGCTTATCCAAAGAAAGCGTGGGCCGCAAAAGCGGCCCACCAAACGACAGGTCACGCTGCGCCTCGATCCGGACGTGATCGACCACTTCCGCGCCCGCGGCAAAGGCTGGCAGGTGCGCATCAACGCTGCGCTCCGCAAGGCAGCCGGCATCTAGGCATGATCCCGAAACCGGCGACCAGTCACTCGACCGCCACGTGGATGCGCACCTTCTTTCAGGCGTGCGCGGGCTTCGCCACCGCAGGCGCCGCCTCGCCGGCGCCTTGACCCGGGCCGACGCGCAGCACCGTCAGCGAGCGCTGCTCGCCCAGCGGGGTATCCCACTCGATCGACTGGCCGACCGACAGCCCCACCAGCGCGGCGCCGATCGGCGTCAGCACGGAAATCCGGCCGGCGCTGACGTCCGCTTCGTGCGGATAGACCAGCGTCACCCGCCTGACCTGGCCGGTGGTGTCGTCGCGAAACTCCACCTCCGACCCCATGGCGACCACGCCGGGCAGCATCTGCGACGGACTCACGACATTCGCCCGCTCCACTTCGCGGGACAGGAAGTCGGCGGTGTCCGGCTGCCGCTGGCGCGCGATATCGGCGAGGTGCAGCAGTCGCTCCGCATCGACGGAGTTCAAGGTGATTGGGGGCAGCTGCGGGGTCAGATAGCCCATGATGGTCTCCTTCGATCTTGCGGGTCTTATTGATTGCCGCGCACGGGTACGTGCGGAGCAAATGACGAATGGGGTTCTGGCGGCTGTCGGAGAAAGGAAAGGAACGGCGCCCGAACGGGCTATGCCGTTCGGGTTACCGGCCTGCGTGCAGGTGACCGGCGCGCGCAAAAAGACGTTGCGAAAGGCGCGACAGAGCAAACATGCAGGGAATTTAGGAAGCCGCCTGCAAATGTCAATCGCTGCGGCGTCGCGCCGCCCGCCACGGCCTGTTTGCAATCGCGGATATCACGCCTAAATGCTACTGTCGGCACATGAATATGCAGAATCAAGGCGAACTCTGGCACGGCACCACGATCCTCACCGTGCGCAAGGGCGGCACCGTTGCGATCGGCGGCGACGGCCAAGTGTCGATCGGCCAGACCATCGTCAAGGCCAACGCCCGCAAGGTGCGTCAGCTCGGCAAGACCGAGGTGATCGGCGGTTTCGCCGGCGCCACAGCCGATGCCTTCACGCTATTCGAGCGGCTGGAAGGCAAGCTCGAGCAGTATCCGGGCCAGTTGATGCGCGCCGCCGTCGAACTCGCCAAGGACTGGCGCACCGACCGCTACCTGCGCCGTCTCGAAGCCATGATGATCGTCGCCGATCCAAAGGTGTCACTGGTTCTGACCGGCAACGGCGACGTGCTGGAGCCCGAGGCCGGCGTCGCCGGTATCGGTTCCGGCGGCAACTACGCGCTGGCCGCTGCGCGCGCCCTGCTCGACGGTCCGCTGGACGCGGAAGCCATCGTCCGCAAGTCGCTCGATATCGCTGCCGAGATCTGCGTCTATACCAACCGCAACGTCACCGTCGAAACATTGAAGACCGCGTGACCCGTGGCAGCCGAGGCATACCAGTTCCGTCCGATGACGGCCGGCGACCTGCCGCTGATGCGGCGGTGGCTGGAATTGCCGCATGTGCAGGAATGGTGGGGCGATCCGGACACCGAGCTTGGCTATATCCGCGACATGATCGAGGGCCGCGACACCACGCGGCCGTTCATCTTCTCGGTCAACGGCGAACCGACGGGCTACATCCAGTACTGGTTCATCGGTCACCACCAGAACGAGACCTGGATTGCGGACAATCCGTGGCTTGCCGAGCTGCCGTCCGACGCGGTCGGCGTCGATCTGTCGATCGGCGATCCTGACCGGCTTGCGAAGGGCGTGGGCTCCAGCGTGTTGCGCGCCTTCACCGAACACCTGATCGAGCAGGGCCACCGGACCGTCGTGATCGATCCCGACCCGGCCAACATGCGCGCGGTGCGCGCCTACGAGAAGGCCGGCTACCGCGCAATTCCGCAGTTGTTTGGACGGACCGGCGATACACTCATCATGCAGTACGAGCTGAAGCAGAACGCAGACCGATGACCGACTTCTCCCCCCGCGAGATCGTATCCGAGCTGGACCGCTACATCGTCGGCCAGCACGACGCCAAACGCGCGGTTGCCATCGCGCTGCGCAACCGCTGGCGCCGCCTCAAGCTGGACGACCGGCTGCGCGAGGAGGTGCTGCCCAAGAACATCCTGATGATCGGCCCGACCGGCGTCGGCAAGACGGAAATATCCCGCCGGCTCGCCCGGCTCGCCGACGCGCCGTTCCTCAAGGTTGAGGCAACCAAGTTCACCGAGGTCGGCTACGTCGGCCGCGACGTCGAGCAGATCGTTCGCGATCTCGTCGAGGTGGCGATCGCCATGACACGCGAACGAAAGCGTAAGGGCGTCAAGGCGCGCGCGGAGCTCGCCGCAGAGGCGCGTGTGGTCGATGCGCTGGTCGGCGCCGGCGCCAGCCAGGCCACCAAGGATGCGTTTCGGCGCCGGCTGCGCAACGGCGAGCTTAACGACAAGGAAATCGAGGTCGAGGTGCAGTCTTCAGGCGGAATGCCGCTGTTCGAGATTCCCGGCATGCCCGGCGCGCAGATGGGCGCCATCAACATCGGCGATATCTTCGGCAAGATGGGCGGCCGCACCAAGACGCGGCGCGTCACCGTCGGAGAATCCCACGACATCCTGATGGCGGAGGAATCAGACAAGCTGCTCGATCAGGAGCAGCTCACCGCCGAGGCGATCAAGTCGGTGGAGAACAACGGCATCGTGTTCCTCGACGAGATCGACAAGATCACCGCGCGCGACGGCCGGGTCGGCGGCGATGTGTCTCGCGAGGGCGTGCAGCGCGACCTGCTGCCGCTGATCGAAGGCACCACCGTCTCGACCAAGCACGGCGCGGTGAAGACCGACCACATCCTGTTCATCGCGTCCGGTGCGTTCCACATGTCGAAGCCATCCGACCTGTTGCCGGAGCTGCAGGGCCGCCTGCCAATCCGCGTCGAGCTGAAGCCGCTGACCCGCGACGACTTCCGCCGCATTCTCACCGAGCCCGAAGCGTCGCTCATCAAGCAGTACATCGCGCTGATGCAGACGGAGGGCGTGACGCTGGACTTCACCGACGACGCCATCGACGCGCTGGCCGACATCGCGGTGGAGGTGAACGGGTCGATCGAGAACATCGGGGCGCGCCGGCTGCAAACCGTGATGGAGCGCGTGCTGGACGAGATTTCGTTCGACGCCACCGACAAGGCCGGCGAAACAGTCCGGATCGACGACGCCTACGTGCGCAAGCACGTCGGCGATCTGGCGAAGAACGCCGACCTGAGCCGGTTCATCTTGTAATTTCGCCGGATGGTTTCCTCCGGTGACGACGGCGGCGAAGCCTGCCGCGAGGCGCCCCGGCCATCGTGTGGTTCCCGTCCCCTGTGCTAGCCTGCCCACCAACCATGATGGGACTTGCTAGGGGACCGGAATGCGGCTTGGGATGTTCATGATGCCGGTTCATCCGCCGGACCGGCCGATGTGGAGCACCATCGAGGAGGACACCGGGAAGTCGCTGCTGGCCGAGCAGCTCGGCTACGACGAGCTGTGGCTCGGCGAACATTTCTCCGCCTCCACCGAGCCGTTCCCGTCGGCGATGATGTTCTTCGCCAACCTCCTGCACCGCACGAAGCACATCAGGTTCGGCACCGCCGTCATCAACATTCCGAACCATCATCCGGCGATCGTCGCGGCCGAGTGCGCGCAGTTCGATCACATGAGCAAAGGCCGCTTTTTGATGGGCGTCGGTCCGGGCGGACTGGTGTCCGATTTCGAGCTGTTCAAAAACCCGGACCACAATGCGCGCAATCGTATGGTGACCGAAGCGGTCGACATGATCGAGAGGATCTGGTCGCAGGATCCGCCGTACGACCTCAAGGGCGAATTCTGGCACATCGCAATCAAGGACGGCATCGATGCGAAGCTCGGCATCGGCTACATGCCCAAGCCATACCAGCAGCCACGGCCGCCCCTGTTCATCTCGCTGGCGAGCCCGTTCTCGTCGTCGGCGAAGACCGCAGCGGAGAAAGGCTGGGGCATGATCTCGGCCAACATCATCCCGACCTATTCGGTGGCGTCGCACTGGAAGGTGTATCGCGAGGCCTGCGAAAAGCTCGGCAAGCGGCCGGACGGCGACGGCTGGCGTGTGGCTCGCAACCTGATGGTGGCGCCATCCGATGCCGAGGCGCACGATCGGGTGTTTTCCGACGGCGCAGCGAACACTTACTTCTACACCTACCTGCGCGAGGTGCTGAACAAGGTCGGCATGTTGATCCTGCTCAAGCCGAGGGGAGACATGCCGGACGAACAGGCGACCGCGAAGGCGATCACCGAAGAGTGCGTGCTGCACGGCTCGCCGTCCACCATGCTCGACAAGCTGATCGCGTTCCGTGACACGGTCGG
>CAZGSW010000006.1:29268-40851 GCA_964528635.1 uncultured Rhodoplanes sp.
TACCAGGCGATGACTGCGATCGGCACCGCCAGCGCCACCCACGACAACCAATCCCAGATGTCGTCGCCAACCAGGGCAAACACCAGGCCGACACCCGAGATCACCGCGATCACGACGGGGGCGAAGAAAACTTGCCAAAGCGTAAAGCGCTTCGGCCCACGCGATGCCGTGGTCATGCCGTCGAACCGGCCGACGGCACCGCCAGAGCGCGCTGCTGACTCCGCCGCGAAGCGCGGGGCGAACGGCGCTTCAGCCAGAGGTACAGCCCGCTGCCCAGCACGATAATGGTAAGCACGTCGAGCACGCCCCAGATGATCTTGAGCGGCATGCCGCCGTAATCGCCGAAGTGCAGCGGCTGCGACACCAGCAGCGACGTAACGTACCAGGGCAGATCGCGCGAGTCGGTCACCTTGCCGGTGGTGGCATCGATCAGCACCGGCTTGAGCATCCTCGACGTCAGCGGAGTGTCGCCGCGCATGAACACCGCGTAGTGGGCGTTGCTGGTGAACGGCGTGCCCGGAAACGCGACGAAGGACGGGATCATGCCGGGCGCGGTTTCCCTGGCATTCTCGATCGCGGATTGCAATGGCGTGAGCTTGTCCGGAACCGGCTTGTCCTTGTACGGCCCCACCATCTCGGTGAGCTGGCCGAACTGCCAGACCTTCAGGATCACATCGGCCCAGGTGTTGATCACACCGGTGAAGCCCACCACCACGGCCCACATCAGGGTCACTGCGCCGAGCAGGTTGTGCAGGTCGAACCAGCGCAGCAGACGGGATCGCTCCGAGCGCACCGTCCCGAACGGGAGCTTTCGCATCGGCGGCGTATAGACCACGACACCGGACACGATCGCGACGACAAACAGAATCCCCATCAGGCCGAGAAACAGTTTCCCCGCCAAGCCGGCGAACAGATCGACGTGCAGCCGGTACAGAATGTACGTGATCCGGCTGGTGTAGTCCGGCTGATCCAGGAATTGCCCGGTGTGCGCGTCGACCCGCGCCAGGACGTTCTTTGAAGGATCGGAAGTCGGGGTTTCGCCGATCGAAAGGAACACTTCGTTGGTGTGTTCCCGGTCCCAGATGATGAACTGCAGGGCCTTGCCGGGATTGCGCTCCATGCCCGCCGCAGCGATTCGATCCACGTTGGCCTTTGGCGTGCCCGGAGGCACCTCCGCCGCCTCGACCTCCTCGTAAAGCACGTGATCGATCTCGTGCTTGAAGATCAGCGGCAATCCCGTGATGCAGAGCAACAGCAGGAACACCATCGAGATCAGGCTGGTCCACTTGTGGATCCAGGACCAGCGGCGAATCGTTCGGACTTGCATCGATCGGCCGGCCTACTTGGTGATCAGCGCGGGAACAGGCGCAGCCTGGGCCTGTTGCCAGTTGTATTTCAGCGTGAGCAACACCGACCGGCTGGCGCCGAGACCGCAGTATGCCAGCCCGGTGAAGCAGTTCGTCGCATAGTACTCGTCGGTCAGGTTCCGCACGTTGAGCTGCGCCTTAAAACCCTTCATCTCCGGACGCAGGTACCCGAAGTCATACGACACCGCCGCATCCAGCAGCGTGTATGATGGCATTTTGATGAGGTTTGCCGCATCGCCGTAGGAGTTTCCGACCCAGCGCACGCCGCCGCCGAAGCCGAGACCGGCGACCGGGCCCGTGTAGAACGTGTAGTAAGCCCATAGCGCTGCCTGCTGGAGCGCAACATTCGGCAGGTAATTGCCGGTCATGCCGAGCGCCGACTTGCTGACGCGCGGATCGAGATAGCTGTATCCACCGACGATCTCGAGTTCGCGGGTGAGGTTGCCCCGCGCCTCAAACTCGATGCCGCGCACGCGCGCTTCGTCGGTTTGCAGGCTGAAGAACACGTTGGCCGGATCGGCGCTCAGCACGTTCTCCTGATAGATTTCGAACGCGGCCAACGTCAGCAACAGGTTCATGCCGGTGGGCTGGTACTTGACGCCCACCTCGGCGCCCCTGCCTTCGAGCGGCTTGTACGGGGTTCCGGCCAGTGTTGTGCCGGCAACGGGAGTGAACGACGTCGAATAGTTGATGTACGGCGCCAGCCCGAAGTCGAACAGGTAGTTGAGGCCGACGCGGCCGGTGAGCGCGGAGTCCTCCTGCGACACGAAGCCGGGCGGCGGGAAAAACGCGCGGTTGTCGTTGATGGTGGTCGCCCAGTCGTGGCGGCCGCTCAGCGTCAAGGTCCAGCGATCGTACTTGATCTGGTCCTGGATGTACGCGCCAAGCTGCTCCTGCGTGGCGTCGTTGAGAATGATCGACGGCAGCACGCCGCGCGGAGGCAGGAACGCGCCATAGACCGGAGCATAGGCATCGATCGGAGCAATGCCCGCCGACCGGTAGTCCGAACTGCTCTTGGTATTTCGATAATCGATGCCGAACAGCACCTTGTGTGCGGTGGGCCCGATGTTGAAGTCGCCCTGCAAATGATTATCGGTCGCGATGCTTCGCGACTCGGCCTCAACATAATTGACCGTACGCACCACGGAGCGCTGATCGGGCAACAGCCCTTCGGAGCGAATGCCGGTCAGGTCGTTGCTGACGGACATGTACCGGAAGTTCGAGCGGAACTGCAGCGTATTGGTGAAGCGGTGCTCGAACTCGTAACCGACCGCGCCCTGCTTCATATGAAAACCGTCAGACCCCGGCTCGCCGATATAGCGGCTGTACGGGACGCGGCCGAACGGACCGGGGAATATCGAAACTCCGGCCGGCACGTATTGCTGGAAGCCCTTGTTGTCGACGTTCTGGTAGTGCGCGAGCACCGTGAGCGACGTGTCCATCGTCGGACGCCAGGTGAAGCTCGGAGCGATGAACTGCCTGTTGTCGTCGACGTAGTCGATCTGCGTGCCGCTGTCCCGGAACAGGCCGACCAGCCGGTAGGCGAACCGGGCATCGTTGCCGGGAGCGACACCGCCGACGTCGAACGCGCCCTGGAAGCGATCGAACGAGCCGTACTGCCCGAGGATCTCGGCGTGCGAATACGGCAGCGGCCGCTTGCTGACCATGTTGACGATGCCGCCAGGATTGGCCTGGCCGTAAAGCGCGCCGGACGGCCCCTTCAACACCTCGATACGCTCAAGCCCGTATGGCTCGATGCGCGGAAACGCGAACTGCGTGCCCGGGTCGACCGGCAGCGCCAGGCCGTCGAGATATTGCGGCGGCTGGAAGCCGCGCACGACGATGCCGTCATAGAACGTATTGGCGCCGGCTGTGTCGAGCGACACACCCGGTATATAGCGCAGCGCCTCGTTGATCGTCTGCGCCTGCTGAGCGGTAATCTGATCTCTCGTCACGACCGAGATCGACTGCGGCGTTTCCAGAATAGGCGTATCGGTCTTGGTCGACGTCGCGCTCTGCCTGGCGACGTAGCCCACCACGGGGCCGTTGGCCCGCTCGTCCGCGCCCTGCCCGGTCACATCGATGGTGGGCAGCGCGACCGCCTGCGCGTACGCATCGGCTCCGTTCTGTGAGTTTGCCTGCTGCGCAGCGAGGCCTTGCGACAGTGCAAGGTATGACACCGCCGTCATTGCCGCGCACTGAAAGGACCTCAACGATACGAAATTCGAACGCGAATAAACTTTTTGCACGCTTTCCCCGCCCAACTTTGCCCATGGTCACGCTATGGGCGGGTGTGCGTATGAACAACCGTTATGATCTACAATTCATCTAAGTGCGGTTCCATTTCGAATAAGAATTATTCGATTCTAAAAGAAGCCAACAATTCAATCCTGCAAGGAGCTGCGGCGCAGCCTGACGTACATCGCCCCTTCGCCACCGTGTGAAATCGCCGCCGACTCAAAACCGATCACGAACGCGGCAAACCCGGGCAGCCGAAGCCACATCGGCACCTGACGCTTCAGAACACCGCGGCCTTCGTGCGCGCTCCCGCCCCCCTTGCCGGTGATGACCAGCACAAGCCGCAAGCCATCGCGCGCAGACCTGCGGAGAAACTGCAGCAATGCATCGTGCGCCTCGCCTTGAGTCAGGCCATGCAGGTCGAGACGCGCATCGATGGATGTCGAACCGCGCGCCACCCGCCGTCGCTCCTTGCGGCCGAGCGATGCGGCCGCAGGCTTCGGCGCCATGCGCGGAGCGGCAACGGCTGCGGCCGGCATCGGAGAGCTTGCCGGCGCCGAACTCCGTTTGGGCTTTGAACCCGGGACCGCCGGTGATGGATCGTCATCGTCGATAGCCGCCGTCCGCCGCTTCGATAGCGGCGAAACCGAGCGCGTGACCCCTTGCCACAGCTCCCGTTCGTCAGTGCTGAGCCGCCGCCTGCTCACGGAAGCCGCCCTCAGGTCGGCGGCGACGGAGCGAGATCGCGCGGGCGTTTCGGGGCAGCGGCGGTGGGCTTCTTCGCCTCGGGCTTCTTTGCTTCAGGCTTTTTGGCCGCAGGCTTTTTCGATTCAGGCTTGGCCGGTTTCTCGGCAGGCTTGCTGTCCGGCTTGACGCTGGCCTGCTTCGCATCCGGCTTCGCGGCGGCCGGCTTCTTTGCGGGTTTGTCTGCGTCAGGTTTTTTGTCTGCATCAGGCTTGCCTGCATCAGGCTTGGCAATGGCGATCGTATCCGGCCTGGCAGGCTTGTCGTCGCGGGGAAGATCCCCTGGCCGCGGCTTCGGCAGCGGAATCTCGCGCAGCGTCACGAACGGATCGATACCCTTCGGGAACAGCATCACGAACTGGCCCGGCTGCTTGAAGCGCCCGGAAATCTCGCCCGCGGGCTCTCCGGCACCATAATAGATGTCGGCACGCGCCGGCCCGACGATCGCGCCGCCGGTGTCCTGCGCAATCATCAGGCGCCGCCACGGCGTGGTCGGCTGCTCGCTTTCGATCGGCAGTTCCGCCTGGATGAAGAACGGCGTGCCATAGACATGCAGCTTGCGGTCGACTGCGATCGAACGGCCCGCCGTCAGCGAGACGCCCTGCGCGCCGACCGGCTCCTCGTTCTCGGCGAGGTTGGTCTGCCGGAAGAACACGTAGGACTTGTTCTTGCGCCGCAGCTCCTTGGCCTTGTCCGGATTGGTGTTCATCCATTGCCGGATGCGTTCCATCGACATGTCTTCCTTGGAGATGATCTCCTCGTCGATCAGGAAGCGTCCCACCGCCGTGTACTTGTGACCGTTTTGCGAGTCGTAGTTGACCCGCATCATGCCTCCGTTGGCGAGCTTCACGCGCGCCGAGCCCTGGATATGGATGAAGAACGAGTCGACCGGATCCTTGAGATAGACGATCTCGAGATCGCGGCCCTTGAGCGCGCCGTCCTCGATAGCGGCGCGATCGTAGAACTTGCCGCCCTTGCGGCCGCCACGTTTGTTTGCGGTCTTCTTCGGCTTTCCAGTCGCGGCCTTGACTGCTTTCGCGGCAGAGTCGGCTGCTGTCTTGGTGGCCGACTTGACCGCCGACTTGGCATCGGACTTGGCGTCAGACTTGGCATCGGATTTTGCCGCCGGGTTCGCGCCGGTCTTGGCAGGCTTGGCTTTCTTCTTCGTGTCTGCCGGCTTCGCCTTCGCGGCCCTCGCTTTCGCAACCTTGACCTTGGCGCGCACGGCGACGCCGCGCTTCATTCCGGACGGCGTGCGATAGAGCGGATGGGCATATTCATCGGTGGGCTGGAGCGAGCCCTCTACGATCGGCTCGTAGTAGCCGGTCAGAAAGCCTGCGGTCTCGCCGTGCGGCGTGATGCGCACGGGCCGGAAATGCTCCTCGAAGAACGCGCGTGCCTCCTTGGCATCCTTGGGCTTCGCCTTGGCCGCGGCCTGACAAGCCTCGTGCAGCCCCCGAAACACCGGCCGGTTCGGCCGCGCCGTCGGACTGGCGCGCAGGATCGCGTTGCAGCTCACCATGAAGGCACTGAACGCCGCGGCGTGGTCGTCCTCGGCCCAGCCGTTCATCTGAGCCCATTCGACGGGCTCAAGATGGCTCTTGCCGATCTTGATGCCGTCGCTGGCCTTGGCGCTCTTCTTGGCGAAGCCCGGGACCGGCGCCGACAGGATCAGCATCGCGGCGGAAGCAGCCGCGACCAACCTTTTGCTGCGGAAAAAACGTCCCCCGCCCGGCGTCATTGCCCTGCTTCGGTCGCCACCAGTTTCCAGTTGGGATCACGCGACGATACGTCACGAGCGAACGTCCACACGTCGGTGACGGTCGTCACCTTGTCGGAACTGCCGTCGATCACATTGCCGGACCGGTCGCGCGTTGCCGACACGAGTTGCGACACGAAGCGCACCGTCACCTGCGCGGACTTGCCGCGCAAGTCAGCGCCGATGATGTCGGCCGACTCGATCGACACAAAGCGCGACTCGACCTTCTCGCCGCGCTGCTCGCGATCCTTGATCGCAGCCTCGAAGCCTTCGTACACCTCGCGCGCCAGCAGATCCTTCAACGACCGGCGGTCACCGTTCGCGTAGGCCGTGACGATCATCTCGTAAGCCCCGCGCGCGCCGGCGAGGAAACCTTGCGGCTCGAAGCTGCTGTCCTCGCGCGCCACCGCATCGAGCCCGGCAGCCAGCGTGGAGCCCGGCTCGGCGATGCCCTTCCAGCGATCGGGCGGTGCGGCGTCATCGTCCGACTGCGCCGGTGTCGCACCGCTGTTGCGGCCCGGCAGAGTGACTACATTGCCCTCGCTGGCCGGCGGGCGCGCCACGTCGCGCGTGGCGTAGGGATCGAACGGCGGCCGCTCGCGGCCGGTGCGCTGGCCCAGCACGCTGCGCAGCCGCAGGAAAATGAACACCGCGAGCGCAAGGAAGATGATGGTGTAGATATCAAACACTCTTGCATGCTCCCGGGCGGCGGTGACGGATCGAACCCGGCGCGGGCAGGCCCTTCCGCCGCTATAATGTAAGCACGCTGTTACGGGCAACCAGAGGCTAGCCGGTCGGTGCCGGCATCGTGCTCTGTGCCGACATTAGACGATCCTGACCCCCGCGCCAACCTTGGCGGCCGCGGAACCGGATCGATGGTAAGCGTCGATGGTAAAATGGGTTCTCGCCGGAATTCTGGTCCTGCCGCTGGCCGAATTTGCCACATTTGTGGTGATCGGCCTGCTGATCGGTTTCGGCTGGGCCTTGCTGCTGCTCGCCTTGGGCTCAGCGGCGGGGCTGATCTTGCTTCGCCAGGCCGGCCGCGGGCGGCTGGACCGCTTCCGCAAGGCGGTGACCCGGGCGGACGCCGCCGGTCTGGAGGCCAGCGCGCGCGGATTCCTCGACGTCGGCGCCGGACTTCTGTTGCTGTTGCCGGGCTTCCTCACCGGGATCGCCGGCCTCGCGCTGCTGATCGGTCCCGTCCGCAACAGGGCCGTGGCAACCGTGGACGGGCTGGCGCAAAAGGCGGACCCGGAGCGCCGCCGCGTGGTCGACCTCGAGCCCGGTGAATGGAAACAGGTGCCCGACCGTGACTCTCGGCAGAGCCGCGAGCCGGGTGGCTGAGCGGCCCGGGCGTTCTTGTCCGTTCCAGAGCCCTGTGTTAGCCACTCCGCGCGGCGCAGCCGGTCAATTTTCGAGGGAGTTTTCATGTCCATGACGTCCAACGGCGGACCTGCCGCCGCACCGGCGCCCGGAGCACAGCCTTCGCTCGGCGTGGTCGCCCAGTACGTCAAGGACCTGTCGTTCGAGAACCCCGGCGCGCCCGGATCGCTGCAGGTTCAGGTCCAGCCGCAAATCGGCATCCAGATCAACGTCAACGCCAACGCCCTGGGCACGGCCCAGCCGCCGAGCGAGTTCGAGGTCGAGCTCAAGCTCGAGGGTAAGGCCGAGGGCAATGGCAGCGTGCTGTTCAGCTTCGAGCTGGTGTATGCCGGAATTTTCCGGCTGCAGAACATTCCGCAGGATCAGTTGCAGCCGCTGGTGATGATCGAGTGCCCGCGGATCCTGTTCCCGTTCGCCCGCGAGATCATCGCGACCTGCACACGAAACGGCGGGTTCCCGCCGCTGCTGCTCGATCCGATCGATTTCGTGTCGCTCTATCAGCAGCGCATGGCGCAGATGCAGGGGCAACAGACGCCGCAGACGCCAGTGGCGTAATCGTACCGGCGGCCTGACTAAGCTGCGTCGTCGGCCTTCTGACCGGGCCGGTACGTTTTCCAGATCGCCGCATCGCCCAGTGACTGGACGAAGTCGCGGTGTGCCGCGCGGTCCTCGTCGGTGACGCGCGCACTCAGCGGTTCCGGCCGCACCAGCGTTCCCACCGCCACGTTGCGCAGATCCGCGCTGACGGTGTCGGCCAGCAGCCCGAGCATCGCCTGGCGGGCGCCAAGCAGCTCCAGATAGACTTCGGCGAGAAGCTCGGCATCGAGCAGCGCGCCGTGCTTGGTGCGCTTCGAATTGTCGATCCGGTACCGCACGCACAGATCGTCGAGCCTGTTGGCGCCGCCCGGATGCTTGCGGCGCGCCAGCATCAGGGTGTCCACCAGCCGCTCGCGGCTGACCTCTTTGTGACCGGCCCGTTTGAACTCGGCGTTCAGAAAGCCCAGATCGAACATCGCATTGTGTGCGACCAGCATGCCGTCATCGCCGATGAACTCGACCAGTTCGAGTGCCACCTCGGCGAAGCGCGGCTTGTCCTGCAGGAACTCGATGCTCAGCCCGTGCACCCGGAACGCCCCTTCCGGCATGTCGCGCTCGGGATTGATATACTTGTGAAACACCCGGCCGGTCGGAAACCTGTTCAGCAGCTCGATGCAGCCGATCTCGACCAGCCGATCGCCGTTCAGCGGATCGAGCCCGGTGGTCTCGGTGTCGAAGACGATCTCGCGCATCGCTCACTTCGAATCAGTCGCGGCAGGAGACCGTTATGACCTCCGCCTTGGCATCTTAGCAACCGCGGCGAGGATTTCGCGGACCTGACGCCGCGCATCCTCAATTCCTTTCGATGTATCCACCACGAAATCGGCCCGCCGCCGCTTCTCCGCATCAGGCATCTGCCGCGCGATCAAGGCTTCGAGCTGATCGTCCGGCAGGCCACGCTCCGCGAGCCGTGCGCGCTGCACATCCGCCGGCGCGGAAGCCACCGCCACCGCATCGGTACGGCTCTCGCCGCCGGTCTCGAACAGCAGCGGCACATCGAGAACGACGATACGCTCGCCCTTCGCTTCGGCCTCGGCGAGGAAACGATCGCGCACCGCGCCCACCAGCGGATGCACGATGCTTTCGAGCAATTTCAGCGCGTCGGCGTCGCCCGCGACCCTCTGGCCGAGCAGCGCGCGGTCGACCTTGCCAGCGCGGGTCGTGCCCGGAAAAGCCGCTTCGATCTTCGGCGCCGCCTCGCCCTCGTAGAGCCGATGCACCGCCGCATCGGCGTCGTACACCGGCACGCCCTCCTCGGCGAACAGCCGGGCCGTGGTGGACTTGCCCATCGCGATGGAGCCGGTGAGACCGAGAACGAACATGGCTCAGGCTTCCAGCAGCCGTTCCCGCCGCAGCCATTCCAGCAGCGGCATCAGCGGCATGCCGAGCACCGTGAAGTGATCGCCCTCGACCCGCTCGAAGAACTGCGCGCCGAGACCCTCGAGCTGATAACCGCCGACGCTGGACATCGCCGCATTGCCGGCCGCGTCGAGATAGCTCTCCAGAAATGCGTCGGAAAACGGCCGCATGGTCAGACATGCGGTCGAAACATTCTCGTAAACGGCCTGGCCGTCGTGCATCGCAACCACCGCCGAGTGAAGCTCATGGCTCTTGCCGCGCAGCACCTTGAGCTGCTCGCGGGCTGCATCGCGGTCGGTCGCCTTCGAAAAGCGCCGGTCACCCAACGCCAGCGTCTGGTCTGCGCCGAGCACGATCCGGCCGGGCTGTCGCGCCGACACCGCGCGTGCCTTTTCGCGGGCCAGCAGCTTCGCCACCTCTCCGGGGTGAGCGAGTTCCGAGGCCTGCTCGATCCCCCGCTCATCGATATCGGCGACGTCGATTTCAACCGGAACGCCGGCGGCCTCCAGCACGGAGCGCCGGATCGCGCTTCTGGAAGCCAGCACCAGAGGCTTGTCAGCCCGCCACAACGCCATGGTCAAAGCGCCGTCTGCCGGCGCCGCTCGGTGAGCAGCGCCATGATTGCCGCGGCAGTTTCCTCGATCGAGCGGCGGGTAACGTCGATGATCGGCCAGTTGTGGCGGCCGCACAGCTTGCGCGAGAACGCGATCTCCTCGGCCACCGACTGCCTGTCGACGTAGGAATCGGCATCGTGTTCCGCCCGCAGGCCGAGCAGCCGGTTCTGCCGGATCTGCACGATCCGCTCCGGGGTTGCGATCAGTCCCACCACAAGGGGCTGGACCAGCGTTTCCAGATTCGGCGGCAACGGAACGTCCGGCACCACCGGCACGTTCGCGGTCTTCACGCCCCGGTTGGCGAGATAGATCGAGGTCGGTGTCTTCGACGTACGGGACACTCCGACCAGCACCACATCGGCCTGCTCGAGATCGTCGGTATGCTGTCCGTCGTCATGCAGCATCGTGTAGTTGAGCGCATCGATCCGCTTGAAATACTCGGCGTTGAGCATGTGCTGCGCGCCGACCTTCGGCTTGCTTTCGTGTCCGAGGTAGGACTGGAACATCCGATGCACCGGGTCGAGGATCGAAAGATACGGCAGACCGAGCGCCTTGCACTTTTCCTCCAGCGGATCGGCCAGGTGCCGGTCCAGCAGCGTGTAGAGAACGATCCCCGGCGCTTCATCAAGCTCGTCCAGCACCCGGTCGAGCTGCTTGCGGGTCCGCACCAGCGGATGGATATGCTCCACCGGCATGACGTCGGCATACTGCGCAGCGGCCGCGCGTGCGACCGTCAGCAGGGTCTCGCCGGTGGCATCGGAGACCAGATGCAGATGAAAGAAGTTGCCGCCGCGGTGAGGCAAGGCTTTGTGACCTGTGGACCGGCTGTGAGGAGGCCACGCCGCGCCAGGCTGCGCAAGCGTCCGCGCCACGCAGAGCGCAAAAGCATCCACACGGCCGCCTTCGGACCGGACGGGAGCAGCTTCATCGCCGACGGTCTGGACAACGCACCCGCCCACAAGGAGCGTCCGATAGTTCGTTCTAAATCGATGAAAAATAGATATAAATTGTCCACGTCGGGATTCACAGGCAAGGTCGTGCAATGCGGGGAAAAGCGGTCCAGCGGTGGATCGGATGTGGAACGCGAGTCATGAGTCCAATCCCACGCCTAACTAAAACAACAACTAGATTCTAGTATTTAGTATTGAAGGGCATCGTGACCGCTGACTCCCTGCCCAATCCGTTCTGCGACGTGCTCGAAGGCAAGCGCCAGCCGGTGCCGCCGGTCTGGATGATGCGTCAGGCCGGACGCTACCTGCCGGAATATCGCGCGCTGCGTGAAAAGGCAGGCAGCTTTCTCAAACTCTGCTTCACGCCGGAGTGGGCGGCAGAGGTCACACTGCAACCGATCCGCCGGTTCGGATTCGATGCGGCGATTCTGTTCTCCGATATTCTGGTGATCCCCCACGCGCTGGGCCGGACGCTGACCTTTGCCGAAGGCGAAGGTCCGCGACTCGATCCGCTCAGCGATGCGGCCGCGATCGCGGCTCTGCCTGACGAAGCCGACCACGAAAAACTTGCT
>CAZGSW010000006.1:40951-43819 GCA_964528635.1 uncultured Rhodoplanes sp.
GCCGGCGCCGATGCCGTGCAGATCTTCGACACATGGTCGGGCGTGCTGACGCCGGACCAGTTCGACCGCTGGTGTCTTGCACCGACGCTGGCGATCGTCGGCAAGTTGCGAGCGCGACATCCCGGTGCACGCGTGATCGGGTTTCCGCGCGGTGCCGGCATGATGACGCTGCCCTACGCGGAAAAAACCGGGATCAACGCCGTCGGTCTTGACTGGACGGCCGATCTTGGATTCGCCCGCGAGGTGCTGCAACCGCGTCTTGCAATCCAGGGCAATCTCGATCCGCTGGTGCTGCGCGCCGGCGGCGATGCACTCGACCGGTCGGTGGACACGATCCTTGCCGCGCTGTCGGACGGGCCGTTCGTATTCAATCTCGGCCACGGCATTCTGCCGGACACGCCGATCGCGCATGTCGAACGCATGCTCAGACGCATCCGCGGATAGCATTTTCGTCGTCTGTTTCGGGGTTGACCCGGCGATCCATCTCGTCTGCGATGACGTCAGCGCCTCCGGCTAAAGGCGGCGCATCATAACAACATCAGCGGAGGAACGCCCATGAAGCCGTTCGCGGTCAAGCCATTCCTGGTCGCGGCCCTGGTTCTGCTTGCCGGTCAGGCGCTGGCACAGGACTATCCGTCGCGCCCGATCACCATCATCGCACCGACCACTGCGGGCGGTCCGCCCGACACCATCGCGCGTCTTCTCGCCGAGCCGATGCGCAGCGTTCTGGGTCAGCCGGTGGTGGTCGAGAACGTCACCGGAGCCGGCTCCACCATTGGCCTCACCAAGGCGGCGCGCGCCGAACCCGACGGCTACACGCTCAGCATCGGCCATCTCAATTCGCATGTGTTCTCGAGCCTGACCTATCCCGTCACCTACGACGTGGTGAACGATTTCGCGCCGATCTCCATGCTGACCGTGGCGCCGATGGCATTCTTCGGCCGGGCCACCCTTCCCGCCAACAATCTTCAGGAGCTCGTGGCGTGGCTGAAGGCGAACCCGGGCAAGGCCAACTTCGGCAGCGTCGGCACCGGCGGTCCGGCGCGCATCTGGGCCGCGCACTTCCAGAACGCGATCGGCACCAAGATGAACTTCATCCCTTATCGCGGCGCGTTCGCGGCGGTGCAGGACTTGATCGGCGGACAGATCGACCTGTCTGCATCGGAGGCATCGAACGTCCGCACGCACCTGCAGGGCGGCAAGGTCAAGATCTTCGCCATCCTGTCTGACAAGCGCTGGCCGAAGGCGCCTGACGTGCCGTCCGTCAAGGAGACCGGTGTGCCCGCACTGCAGATGCCGTTCTGGCACGGCCTCTGGGCGCCGAAAGGAACGCCGCCGGCGGTGATCGACAAGCTCAACACCGCGGTGGTGCATGCGCTCGCCGATCCGGCGGTGCGGGCGAAGATGGAGCAGGTCGGCTGGGAGATCGTGCCGCGCGAACTGCAGACGCCGAAGGCACTGGGCGACCATCACAGGAAAGAGGTCGAGCGTTATCGCGAGGTCATCAAGTCGACCGGCTTCGAGGTCAAGGCGAAGTGACGGGTGGGATAGTGCCTGTCCGTTGCCGCCGACGGGATCGCCGGGCTTGACCCGGCGATCCATCATTTTGCAAAGGAGTTGGCGCCGCCGCCAAACCCGGCAACGACTGAAAGCAACCGCGCATGTATTCCTGGCTCGTTGCCCTGCACATCATCGCCGTCATCTCGTGGATGGCGGGCATGCTCTATCTGCCGCGGCTGTTCGTCTATCACTGCGAGGCGGACGCAGGCTCAAGGCAGTCCGAGACCTTCAAGGTGATGGAGCGCCGGCTGCTGCGCGTCATCATGAACCCGGCGATGGCGGTAACCTGGCTCGCCGGCCTGACGCTTGCCTGGCAGGGCGGCTGGTTCAGCGCACCGTGGCTTCACGCGAAGTTGACGCTGGTGATCCTGATGTCCGGGGCACACGGGATGATGAGCCGGTTCGTGAAGGACTTCGCCGCCGACCGGAACCGGAAGACGCAGAAATTCTATCGAATCTTCAACGAGGTACCCACCGTGCTCATGATCCTGATCGTGATCCTTGCGGTGGTGAAGCCGTTCTGAGCGAAGGCCGCCGGTAATCATATCCACGCCCTCCCCTTGCAAAAAAGCCTGTCATTCCGTATGTTTGCGGCATCCCACCGAACGCAGGCGGATGCATCCGAGCCTCGGTCCCGAGTGATTGGACCGTCCGTGCATCAGGCCAGGCGCCGCCAAAGCCCTGCCTAAAGACCTGCCCGCTTACCTCTTCTCTATCTGCAGCGTCAGTAATTTTTCCTTCCGACGCCTGAAATCCCATAGGACACGACCCGCATGCGGGAAATGAAGCTACAGGACCTCAAGTCCAAGACTCCCCCCGAACTTCTTGCCTTCGCCGAGGAGCAGGAGATCGAGAACGCCAGCACGATGCGCAAGCAGGAGCTGATGTTCGCCATCCTCAAGCAGCTCGCGACCAAGGAGGTGGACATCATCGGCGAGGGCGTCGTCGAACTGCTGCCGGACGGCTTCGGCTTCCTGCGCTCGCCCGAGGCGAACTACCTGCCGGGCCCCGACGACATCTACGTCTCGCCCTCCCAGATACGCCGCTTCGGGCTTCGCACCGGCGACACCGTCGACGGCCACATCCGGTCGCCCAAGGACGGTGAGCGCTACTTCGCGCTGCTCAAGGTCAACACCATCAACTTCGAAGACCCCGACAAGGCGCGGCACAAGATCAACTTCGACAACCTCACCCCGCTCTATCCCGACGAGCGGCTGAAGATGGAGCATGAGGACGCGACCAAGAAGGACCTTTCGGCCCGCGTCATCGACATCGTCGCGCCGATCGGCAAGGGCCAGCGCGCGCTGG
>CAZGSW010000007.1:0-42466 GCA_964528635.1 uncultured Rhodoplanes sp.
CCGCCATTTTTTATTTGATGCCCATGCGGTCGTCCGGCCTGCGGAGCGTCCGCATGATCGCCTGCCGAGCGTCCGGCTTACCCGATCGACAAGAGCGATCAATCCATCGAGCGGTCGGGCGCCGGAAGTGCGACCATCAAGTGCGCTGCACCTCTGTCACGCCGGGCAATTGCGGCCCAGCCCCGCGTCGCGCGCAAGAGCCACTGCTTCCGCGCGGCTCGCCGCCCCGAGCTTGCCGAAAATGTTGGACACGTGATTGCGCGCAGTCTTGCCGCTGATCTTGAGCCGCGCGGCGATGCGGGCGTTGTCGAGCTCCTGCGCGACCAGCTCCAGGACTTCCCGCTCGCGCGCGGTCAATTCGTGGAGGTCCGTGCCGTTCGGCGCGGCCGCTCAGAACTCCTCAAGGATGCGTCCGTATCCGTAAACACGATCGTTCACGCCACAGATACGGAGCGCGTTCCAGTATGACACCACGTTGAGACAGAGCACCGGCTTGCCGAACCATCGCTCGGCCTCGGCTGCCGTGGTCGCATTGGCCAGATTTGTTCCGACCTGCAGGATCGCATCGATGTCGTCGCCGTTGAGGTCGCGCAGATGCGCGCGGACGGTCTCCGGTAGAACTTCGGCAATGGCCCACGGGGAAGGGCATTTGAGACCGACCAGCTTCGCCACGTCGAACCCGGCCTCCTTGAGATAACCCCGCACGATCTCATCGCCAGAGGGCTGGTGGGGGGTCAGCACGGCGATGCGCCTGGCGCCGAACGCCTTCAGTGCGGCGACCGCCGCGGTCGAACCGATCGTGGCTCCGACGCCCGCCTTGTCCGCCAGCGCCTTCTCGAATTGCCCGGCGCCCTTCACGCCACCCGAGAACGCCTCGATGGCGACGCCGAAAATGAGATGATCCGGCCGACAAGTCATCAACTGTTCGATAGCGCTGTCCATTCCCTCGCGCATCGCACGCATGTGGTCGGCGAAACCCTGTTCCGAGATGGTCTGGGTTTTCAGGGTCGAGCGGCCCACGTGATTGGTCACACCGCGCGGTTTCAGCAGTTCGCATTCCGGCTGGACGACCGTGTTCGTGCTTGGAACGACGATCCCGATTTTCTTGCGATTGCCGAGGATATCCACTGAATCACCTTATTCTGACACGGAAGCAAGGGTTGACCGGATGCACGGAAGTCCGTTCATCCCGACGTTGGAAAACGGGGTTCGGGACGGTGGCGGCCGGACGGCCCCTGGCCGCGCCGGTAAACCAGAAGTGAGCGCTCGAACGCGATCACGATCTCGCCGTTCTGGTTGTAACCGCTGGTCTTCACAGTGACGACGCCGACTTCAGGCCGCGACTTCGACTCGCGAACCTCGAGGACTTCTGTTTCGCTGTACAAGGTGTCGCCTTCGAAAACCGGGTGCGGCAACCGGACCTTATCCCAACCGAGGTTGGCGAAGACATTCTGCGAAACGTCCGAAACGGATTGGCCGGTAACGAGCGCAATCGTAAAGGCGGAATTTACCAGCGGCTTGCCGAAACTCGTATGAGCCGCGTAGTTCGCGTCGAAGTGCAGCGGCGCGGTGTTCTGGGTCAGAAGAGTGAACCAGGCGTTGTCCGTTGCCGTCACGGTTCGCCCCAGCGCGTGCTTGAACACGTTGCCGACCGCGAAGTCTTCGAAGAAACGGCCGCTCCAGGCTGGCTTGATGACACGCTCGGTCATGACGCCCTCGAGTCTCGTGCTCAATGTGCGGCTCCCTTGACGTTCATCTCGACCATGATCCGCGCCTTGTAAGACATGAATTCCGAGCTGGTAAGATTGTCGATTGACCGCGGTCGCGGCAGCGAAATCGGAATCTCCCGGGCGATCCGCCCCGGCCGCGCCGACATGACCAGCACACGGTCGGCCAGCAGGATCGCCTCATCGATGTCATGAGTCACGAACAGCACGGACGTGCGCCGCGACTGCCAGACATCGAGCAGCAATTGCTGCATCTCCATCCGAGTCTGCGCGTCGAGCGCACCGAATGGCTCGTCCATGAGAAGGGCACATGGCCGCATCACCAGCACGCGTGCGATGCCGACTCGCTGCCGCATTCCACCAGACAATTGTACAGGCAAGGAGTCCGCGAACGCCTCAAGCCCAACCAGGCGCAGCATGTCGCGAGTGAGAGACTCGAAGGTTTCGCGAGGGATACCTTGAACTTCCGGGCCAAACGTCACGTTCTTCCAAACGCTGAGCCAAGGGAACAGCGCGGCTTCCTGGAACACCACGCCACGGTCCGGTCCGGGGCTTGCGACCGGACTGCCATCAATCCGCACGCTGCCCTCGCTCGGATTTTCGAACCCCGCGAGAAGATTAAGTACGGTGGACTTTCCGCAGCCTGACGGGCCGAGCAGCGCGACGAACTCTCCGTCCTCCACGGTGAAGGTAACGTCCTGCAAGGCAGCCACATCGCGGACGCCGTGGAATGTTTTTCCGACATGTTCGAAGCTGACTTTGGCCATCACGCGCCTCAGGCCTGGAAGGATTGCATACGGCGCCAGGCCAGCACCCAGCGTTCAAGCATCAGGATGAGCCGGTCACTGAGAAAGCCGAGCGCACCGATCGATGCCATGTCGGCGATAACGACATCCATGCGGCCGACGTAGTAGGCATCCCACAGCACATAACCAAGCCCCGACTTGACCGCGACCATCTCGGATACGATCACCGCAGTCCATCCGATGCCGAGGCCCACCCGCAAGCCGGTGAAGACCGACGGCAGCGAAGCCGGCAGCACGACGCGCCACAGCACGGTCATGCGTCCTGCGCCCATCATCAGAGCCGCACGGACAAGATTGCGTTCGACATCCCGCGCGCCCTGGCTGGCGTTGATGACGATTGGATAGAATGCGCCGAGAGCGATGAGAAAGACCGAACCGACGTCCTGGATACCGAACACCGCAATGGAGAATGGCAGCCATGCGGTGATCGGAATCGGTCGTAGCACCTGCACGGTCGGATCGATGGTGCTTGCGGCCATCCGGTTCCAGCCAATCAGAATGCCCAGTGGAATGCCGATGATGATGGCGACGGCAAATCCCTGTGCCACGCGCTGCGTCGAGAACAGCACGTTGGAAAACCACGTTCCGCTGTAGGGGTTGAGGCCGAGGCCGGCCTGGCCGAATGCCCACCTGTACCAGGCGTCCCAGACCCGTTCCGGAGTCGGCAGCATACCGCCGAACAGAGAGCCTCCGGTACCGGCCCATTGCCAGAGCGCAATCACGGAAACTGGCAGAATGATCGCGAGAACGACGTTCCACGCGCTGCGCGACAGTGCCGGAGTTTTCGGCTTCGGCGCCTTGGCGAGATCCGGCCGCGAACTCTCCGCGGCCGGTGGATGCGTGGGAACGACGCTCATTCAGAGTTCTTCCGTTGGGCGCAGATCACCTTTTCAACGCCTGAGTGACAAGCGAGCCATCCCAGTACTTTTCGATCTCGCCGGACACGTCCTTTTGGATCACACCAAGATCCGCAAAGGCCTTGGCCTGGCGTTTGATTTGATCGACCGACACGACCTCCCCGAGCTTGATCATCTTCGAGGCTTCCGCCGAGATCTTGGGATCGATGCCGGTAAACTGCGAATAGGCAGTCGCGAACTTCTCGGGTGACCTGGCCATCTCCTCCTGCGCCTTCAGATAAGCCCATACGAACCGTTC
This sequence comes from uncultured Rhodoplanes sp., assembly GCA_964528635.1. Taxonomy (GTDB): domain Bacteria; phylum Pseudomonadota; class Alphaproteobacteria; order Rhizobiales; family Xanthobacteraceae; genus Z2-YC6860. The sequence continues at coordinate 3,689 of CAZGSW010000007.1, forward strand.
GACGGCGCCGCGCTTCTTTGACAGCGCATCCTTCGAAGCGGCAATGATGCCTAGCTCGGCGCCGACAGCCTTCGACTGGCTGTACTCGAGATTTTTGGCGAAGAAGCCGTAACCTTCCATCACGGGAGTCGACTCGAACGGCTCCCAGGTAATGATTGCATCAACCTCGCCCTTCTTCAGGGCCTGATTGAAGTTGGCACCGCCGCCCTGGATGTTGACCGCCTGGAAGCTGTTGTAGGGGACTCCCTTTTCGACCAGCGTCGCTGCAAACTGGAACCACACCGCGGAACCGGGTGCGATCGCCACCTTCTTGCCCTTCAGGTCGTTCCACGAGTCGAGCTTTACGCCGACGCGACCGATCACGTACTTGGGCGAAGCACCGACGCCCATCAGGCCGATGGCGCTGGTCGACCCTTGCGACAGCGCGATCGCCAGATCGGCAGGACCGACCGATGCCACGTCGAGAGAACCGGCAAGCAGAGCGGTGCGTGCGTCGGCGTAGCGGACGAACTCCACCATTTTTGCTTCCACCCCGAGCTTCTTGAGTTGGTCGGGAAGTTGCACGATCGGGGCCAAGTGACCGACCTTCTGGTAGCCGATGGTGATCGGCACCGGCGGCACCAACGGCTTCGGTTCGGGACCGACGGCCAAAGCGTAGGTCGAAACGAGTGCGGCAGTGACGCCGACCATAGCAGTGCTGAAGGCTTTCATGCGCGTTCTCCTGTCAGGCACAAGTCACGGTTTCTGAAATTGGATAGCGCGGCGTTATGAGTTGGAGCATAGCATCGTCAGATCGCTTGTTGCCGCCGCAGCGCAGCGATTTCCTGCTCGGTACATCCGATTTCCGCGAGAATCTCTGCAGTGTTCTCACCGATTTCGGGTAGAGGGGATCGAATTGTCGCAGGTGTTCGGGACAGTTCGACCGGCTGGCGGATCACCTTTATGTTGCCACGCACTGGATGGTGCATAACGTTGGCCATCGCGAGATGGCGCACCTGCGGATCTTCGAAAACAGCATCCATTTTGTAGATCGGGCCGGCCGGGACGCCGGCCGCTTCCAGCAGGTCGAGCCATGCTTGCGACGGCTTGGCGGCAAAGATCGCCGCGATCTCCGCATTGAGCTTCGGCCGGTTCCGGAACCGGAGTTCACCGGTCTGGTAGTCGGGATGGTCCGCCATCTCGGGACGGGCGATGGCGACGCAGAAGCTTTTCCACTGACCTTGCCCTCCGACACCGATATTGATGTAGCCGTCGGCGGTGCGCACGACACCCATCGGCGTGGAGTAGGGATGGTCATTGCCCGCCTGCTCCGGGACCACGTTGTCGATGAGATAGCGCGCGGCCTGAAAGTCCATCATGGCAATCTGCGATTGCAGAAGCGAAGTCCTGATCCACTGCCCTTCGCCGGAGTGCTCTCGCTCCGACAAGGCAATCAGGATGCCAATGGCGGCGTAGAGTCCCGACGACGTATCGGCGACCGCAATTCCCGCCCGCATCGGGCCTTCGCCAGGAAACCCGGTGACCCACATCAGCCCGCCCATGCCCTGCGCGATCTGATCGAAGCCGGCGCGGTTGCGATAAGGGCCGGTCTCGCCGAAGCCGGAGATCGACGCGAGGATGATGCGCGGATTGACCGCGCGAAGATCGTCGTAGCCGATGCCGAGCCGCGCCTTCACGTCGGGGCGGAAGTTCTCGACCACGACGTCCGCAGACTTCACCAGCCGCTTGAAGATCGCCACGCCACACGGCGTCTTGAGATTGAGCGTGATCGAGCGCTTGTTCCGGTGCAGGTTCTGCATGTCGTAGCCGTCGCGCGCTCCGCTCATGCCTTCGTTCGGGTCGACCCCCGGCGGCGCTTCCACCTTGATCACGTCGGCGCCAAAGTCCGCGAAGATACGGCAGCATGTCGGTCCCGCGCGAACGCGCGTCAGATCGAGAATACGCAGGTGCGATAGTGCGGCTTTGGAGCGATCGGTTGTCATGTGGCTGCGTCGCCTTCGCTGGTGATCGCCCCCTGGACGGCTGTCGGAACACGGCCGTGCCAATCGGTCCGCTCCTGCAACGATGTGGCAAGTGCCAGCAACTGCATGTCCTGGTGCGGGCGTCCGATGATCTGCAATCCCACCGGACGGCCCCGGTTGTCGAAACCGGCTGGAATCGACATCGCGGGCAGGCCGAGAAAGTTCACGAACCTTGTGAAGCGGCTGAGGTCGTACAGCGTCCGAGGCTGGAAGCGATCCGACGCCGGATCGGTTTCGGCGGCATCCGGAACGGCCATCGGCGTCACCGGCGTGAGCGCCACGTCCGCACCGCCGAGCATGTCAAGGAAATCGTCGCGAAGGCGATCGCGTGCGGCCAGACATTCGGCGATGGCGCCATCGGGAATGTCGAGCCCTTTCGCCATGCGCTTGCGGAGCAGGGGATCGTCGTCGGACACATCGCGGTGAATGCGCGCTGCCTCGCCTTGCATGACCGTCATCGCGTGCCTGTCGGCCTGCTCCGGGAATTTGCTTTCGTTTGCAATGCTGACGCCGAGACCGGAGATGGCAGCGACTGCGGCATCGCATGTCGCGCGGACCTCCGCGTTGCTCTGCTCGAAGAATCCCGCAAGCCGCGCGGCGCTCACCACCGCGTCCGCGGTCGCGTCGCGGCCGGACACAACGGGCCACAGCAATGCAAGGTCTCGCGCGCTGCGCGCGAACAGCCCGATCGTGTCGAGGCTCGGCGCCAGCGCCATCGCGCCGTCCAGGGGGATTGCGCCCTGGGTCGGTTTCAGCGACGTCACGCCGCAGCAATGCGCCGGGATGCGGACCGATCCGCCGGTGTCGCTGCCGAGTGCCGCGAACGCGCAGCCGGCGGCAACCAGCGCGGCCGATCCGCTCGACGATCCGCCCGTCACCGCCTCGAAGTCCCAGGGGTTGATCACGCGCCCGCGCGCTGCGTTGTAGCCGGATGGCTCGTAGGCAAGCGCGGTCATCTCAGCCGCCGCGATCGGCAAAGCACCGGCGCGATCGAGCCGCAGCAGCACTTCGGCGCGTCGCTTGTCGGAGGGCGGCGGCGTGCCAAGGCCGTGGCTCGGCGTGTGGGATCCGGTCGCAAACATATCCTTGACGACGTAGGGCAGACCCGCAAGGGGGCCGCTGCCCGCATCCGTTTCGGGCAACATGGCAGCAACGGCGTTGAGGCGGATGCCCAGCGTGCCAGTGCGCTGACGGCAAACGGCCGCGGCCACCGCCCGTTCGCTTTGGGTCAGCGACGTCCAGTCTCGAAGCCGCTTCACACCCGTCATCCGTTCCTCAATAGGAGCGCGGTAGACCGAGGACGTGTTCACCCACATAGGCGAGGATCAGGTTGGTCGAAATCGGTGCGACCTGGTAAAGCCGTGTCTCACGGAATTTGCGTTCGATGTCGTATTCGGCGGCAAAGCCGAATCCGCCGTGCGTTTGCAGACAGGCGTTGGCGGCCTGCCACGACGCGTCGGCCGCCAGCATCTTCGCCATGTTGGCTTCCGCGCCGCATGGCTTCCCGGCGTCGTAAAGCTGCGCCGCCTTGAAGCGCATCAGGCTTGCCGCCTCCACGGCGACGTAGGCTTGAGCGATCGGGAATTGCACACCCTGATTTTGACCGATCGGCTTGTTGAACACGACACGTCCTGACGCGTAGCGCACTGCGCGATCGGTGAACCAGTAGCCGTCGCCGATGCACTCGGCTGCGATCAGCGTGCGTTCCGCGTTGAGGCCCTGGAGGATGTAGCGGAAGCCGGCATCTTCTTCGCCGATCAAATTGTCCGCCGGGATTTCCAGATTGTCGAAGAAGACCTCGTTGGTCTCGTGATTGACCATGTTCTGGATCGGCCTGACGGTCATTCCGGACTTCATGGCGCCAGCGACCTCCATGAGGAAGACCGACAATCCATCCACCCGTTTGGCGACGCGGTCCGCCGGTGTCGTGCGCGCCAGCAGGATCATCAGGTCGGAGTGCTGCAGGCGTGAGGTCCAGACCTTCTGGCCGTTGACCACGTAGCGGTCGCCGCGCCTGACCGCGGTGGTTTTCAGCCTGGTGGTGTCGGAACCGGTGGTCGGCTCGGTCACGGCCATCGACTGCATCCGCAATTCGCCACTGGCGATCTTCGGCAGATAACGCTGCTTCTGTTCCGCGGAGCCGGCGCGCAGCAGCGTCGACATGTTGTACATCTGGCCGTGGCACGCGCCGGAATTGCCGCCCGATCGGTTGATCTCCTCCATGATGATGGAGGCTTCGACGAGACCGAGGCCCGATCCACCGTATTCAGCCGGGATCAGCGCCGCGAGCCAGCCGGCCTTGGTCAGCGCCTGCACGAATTCTTCGGGATAGCCGCGCGCTTCGTCGATTTTCCGCCAGTACGCGTCGGGAAATCGCGAGCAGAGGTCGGAAACGGCGTCGCGCAGTTCCCGGTGCTCGTCGTGTCGTGGCGCGGCAGACATGGCGGCCACCCTAAGGCGGGCCGGCGAACCACGGCCATTACAATAACTTCGAACCCGATATCGAAAAATGCGAAATCTCTAGCCTTACGGGTTCCGGCGAAATGTCATGCCGGCCCGATTGCCGGGCTTGCCGTGAGATGGTCGATCAGGCGCCTGCAGGGCGGATCGATCTCCTCGTTCGCGCGATAGCAGATCGCAAATTGCCGCTGCGCCCAGGGCTCCGCCAGCTTGACGAGTTTCAGGCCGAACCCCTCCCGCAACGGCCTGGCTGCTTTATCCGGCAGGATGCCAACGCCGAGCCCTTGGCCGATCAGGAGCGACATCACCTCGAACGAACGCACCTGGACGCGCAGCCGCATGAAATGGCCGTCCTCGCGCGCCCGATCCGACAGCAGGCGATGAACCGCGGTGCCGTTTTCCAACGAGACGAAATCTTCTCCGATGATGTCCTTGAACGACAACTCGCGGTGCTTCGCGAGGGCATGCTTGCGGGGCAAGGCGACCACGAGTTGATCGCCGTGATAATCGATCAGCACAAGACCGTCCGTCTCCACGCCGCGCACGATCAAACCGAGATCGGCCTGCTTGTGGCGCACGGCGTCGATGGTGGAGATGCTGGGGCGCTCCTCCAGGTCCAGCTTGATATCCGGATTCTGCTTTGCGAAGGCCGACAGGTCGTCGGCGAGCCGCTGAACGAGCACGGAACTGGAGGCGCAGACGCGCACATAGCCGCGTGTGCCGGTGCGGTGCTCTTCCATGCTGACCGCGAGCTTGTCGCCGAGCCGCAACACATCGCGTGCGTACCGCATCATGGTCAGGCCCGCTGCGGTCGGTTCGATGCCGTGCGGGCGTCGCACGATCAGCGGGCTCCCGGCTTCGTACTCGAGAAGCTGGATGCGGCGGCTTGCCGCGGAGACGGCGATGTTGTGCTGCTCGGCGGCCTTGCTCAGACTGCGCAATTCGCAGGCAGCGAGGAAGATCCTGAGGCTCTGGAGATCATGCGACAGCATGGCGACTGCCGGGTAAGACCGCCGATCGAGGCGCTGGTCGAGGGATTTGCCGATTCATGGCTTCCGTACTCAGCTTGCGAAACACCGCAAATGGGAGCCACCACCGCCTGAAGTGATGGCTGGCGCTCATAATCCAGCCAATGCCAGCCAACGACAGCTTTCGTCGTGGCCGGCACAAGGCCGGCGCACCGCTGTCTCCTTTAGTCCAGATTTCGAATAGTAAGAAATCATATTTCTGCGGTTTCGTCTTGGAGGGCGGTGCGGAGGGCTGAATATTGCAGCCTGGGACGTGTGCCGACGGTGACGAGGTCAACGTGCAACTGGAGCTGGCTGGCAAGACCGCACTCATCACCGGGGGATCGCGCGGGATTGGGCGCGCCGTTGCCGAGGAGTTGGCAGCGGAAGGCTGCAACTGCATTCTCGTATCGCGCAACGCCGTGGACCTCGATGCTGCGCGCACGGCGATTGCCGGGACGTCCGGCGTCAAGATGACGACCGAGGCACTCGATCTGGCCGACAGCGGCAACATCGCGGTTCTCACGACGAAGTATCCTGCCGTGGATATCCTCATCAACAATGCGGGAGCGATCCCGGGCGGCACCCTGGCCGACGTCGATGAGGTGCGATGGCGCACGGCGTGGGACCTGAAGGTGATGGGCACCATCAACATGACCCGCGCGTACTACCCGCTGATGAAGACGCGGGGTGGCGGCACCATCATCAATATCATCGGCAATGCGGCGCGCACACGCGACCCGAACTACATCTGCGGCGTGACAGGCAATGCCGGGCTGACCGCCTTCACCGAGGCGATCGGCAGCGTCAGCCTGCATGACAACATCCGCGTCAACGGCGTAAGCCCTGGACCGACCGCGACGGACCGTCTGATCGGGCTGGTCAGCGCGCGTGCTGAGAAGCAGTTCGGCGACGCGGGACGTTGGCGGGAGTTGTTCAGTTCGCTCCCCGGCGGGCGGCCTGGCGAACCCGCGGAGATTGCGGCCATGGTGGCGCTGCTGGCGTCTCCAAGATCAAACTATATCAGCGGCGCGGTGATTACGATGGACGCCGGCGTATCGTCGCGGTCCGGTTAATTCGCGCCGCGTTATTACTCGTTTCAGGAACATTCGATGCCCGTTCTGACGACCGACGACAATGTGAAGCTCCACTACGAAGAGGCGGGTACGGGCACACCGATTGTTTTCGTGCACGAGTTTGCCGGTGACTGCCGCTCATGGGAGGCGCAGATGCGCCACTTCGGACGGCGATACCGCTGCATCGCCTTCAACGCGCGCGGCTATCCGCCGTCTGACGTTCCGGGCAGCGTCGACAAGTATTCCCAAGAGCGTGCGCGCGACGACATCAAAGCCGTGCTCGATGCGCTGAAAATCGACAAGGCCCACATCGTCGGCCTGTCGATGGGCGGCTTCGCAACGCTCCATTTCGGCTTCACCTATCCCGAGCGGGCGCTGTCTCTGGTGATCGGCGGCTGCGGTTACGGCGCGCAGGCTGACAAACGCGCCCAGTTCGCCGCGGAAATCGAAGCCGCCGCCAATCGCTTCGAGGAGGTCGGAATGAGCAAGGCGGCGGAGGGCTACGCGCTCGCGCCGTCGCGCGTGCAGTTCCAGAACAAGGACCCACGCGGCTGGAAGGAATTCGCCGACCAGCTTGCCACCAACTCCACCCAGGGCTCGGCGCTGACGATGCGTGGCGTGCAAGGCCGGCGACCGTCGCTGTTCGAACTCGTCGAGCAGATGAAGAAGATCACGGCGCCAACACTCATCGTCACCGGCGACGAGGACTGGCCGTGCCTCGAGCCGGCGATCTTGATGAAGCGCACGATCATGAGCGCCGGCCTCGTCGTGCTGCCGAACTCCGGACACACGGTGAATCTGGAAGAGCCGGTCGCCTTCAACCAGCATGTGGCCGATTTCTTGCACGCGGTGGAGGCCGGTCGATGGGCAACCCGGGATCCGCGCGCCATGGCGACCGCGATTCTCGGAAAGTGAGTGAGAATGGACGACGCGGGCAATGAGATGAGGCATGCGCGCGATCGGCTTGCGGCGGCTGCGCCGTTACGCTTGCGGTCCTGACGATGCGCTCGGACAAGGTCGCGCACCTGCTTGTTCTCTCGCCCGGTGTGCTATGGCTGTCCGCCTTTGTCGTGATCCCGTTCGGCTTTGCCGTCGTGATGTCGTTCTGGACGTCCAGCATCTTCGGGCTCACCCCGGATTTCCAGTTCGGCAACTATGCGTTGATCTTCGGGAATCCCCTTTACGCGGGTCTGATCCTCAAAACACTGCGCATCGCGCTGATTGCGACGCTTCTGTCGCTGCTGATTTCATACCCAATTGCCTATTTCCTCTCCCTCATGTCGGGGCGCGGCAAGATCGTTCTCACGCTGCTGCTGTTTCTGCCGTTCTGGACGAGCTACGTCGTACGCTCGTTCATCTGGCTGCCGATCCTCGGCACCAACGGTGCGATCAATCGCTTCCTGCTTGCGATCGGCGTGATCGACCAGCCGCTCACCGGGTTGCTCTACAACGAGGCGGCGATCTATATCGGCCTCGTCTATGTCTATACGCTGTTCATGACGCTGCCGATCTATCTCGCCATTGAGAAGATCGATCCACGTCTGCTGGAAGCAGCCGCCGATCTTGGTGCGCGCCCGCTCTGGATTTTCCTGCGCATCGTGCTGCCGCTGAGCTGGTCGGGCGTCCTGTCGGGCTGCATCATGGTGTTCCTGCTCGCCATGAGTTCGTATGTGACACCGCAGCTTCTCGGCGGGCCGTCAGGCATCATGGTGAGCGGCATGGTGGCGGCGCAGTTCCAGGCCAACAACAATTGGTCGCTTGGCGCGGCGCTCGCGCTGGTGCTGTCGTCGATCACGCTGACGATCCTGATCGTCGCGGGCCGCTGGATCGGTATCCGGCAAATCTTCACGGCGGGGCGGGGATAGCGATGACGCGCGCATCCTACGCCATGACGAGATCGTCCAAGATCGCGTTGTCGATCTATGCGGCGGCGCTTTACACGTTCCTCTATGGGCCGATCGTGATGATTGGCTTTCTGTCTTTCAATTCATCCCGGATCATCGGTTTTCCGATCCGTGGGTTCACGATCGAATGGTATCAGAAGGTCCTGCAAAGCCCGCAGTTTCTCGCGGCGCTGCTCAACAGCATCGGTGTCGGGCTGCTCGCGGCCTCGGTCGCGACCACGCTTGCGCTGGGGCTCGCGCTCGCGTTCCGGCGCGATTTTCCGCTCAAGAACGTCGTGTTCAACCTGGTGCTGATGCCCATCGTGATGCCCGGCATCGTCGGCGGTGTCGTCCTGCTGATGTTCTTCGGTTATCTCGATACCGGCTTCTCGCTCTGGACCACGGTGCTCGTCGCGCATGTGAACTGGGTTCTGCCGTTTGCCTTCCTGACGCTGTATCCGCGTGTCCATGGTTTCGATGGGGCCCTGGAGGAAGCGGCCATGGATCTCGGAGCATCGCGGGCCGAGGTGTTCCGTTACATCGTGTTTCCCATCATCCGCCCGGCCATCATCGCCACGTTCTTGTTCTCGTTCAGTCTGTCGTTCGACGAGTTCATCCGCACGCTGTTCGTGACCGGTCACCAGCGCACGGTCCCGGTGATGTTCTGGACCATGGTGGTGGATGAGCTTGTGCCCGAGCTGCCGGCCATGGCGGTTCTCATCATCCTGATTTCCGCGAGCGCCGCGATGATCGGGGCGCTGGCCGCCGGCCGGGTCGGCCGCGCGTCCGCGGCGCCGAAACCAGCCGGGTAAGACTCGTCGTGACCCACAACGCTGACCCATTGTCGGAAGCCGCACAACAGGAGGTAATCCAATGACTCGCGAACTGAGACCAGGAGATTGGACGCGCCGGACGTTCCTCGGCGCCAGCGCATGCCTGGCTGGCACGAGCATTCTCGGCGCGCAGGAGCGCTCGGTTATCGCCGTGATGCCGGGTGTGGCCATTCCCGAGCCGGCCCGGAAAATCATGGAGAGCAAGACCGGCATCCGCATGGAGCAGGTGCCGTACCTGTCGCCGACCGACTCGATCGCCAAGCTGTTCGCGCCGAGCGGCACCGCGCGCTACGACTTCATGGTGACGAACATGTACTTCGTTCGCACCCCGCTGATGGGTCCAAAGGCGGGCGACGAGAAGATCCGTCCGTTCGACATGTCGAAGATTCCGAACGCGGCGCAGATGGTCGAGCTGTTTAAGCCGGAGATCCAGGTTCGGAACGGAAACGCCTATATGGTCCCGGTATTCTGGGGCTACGACTCGCCGTTGTTCCGCACCGACAAGATCCCGGAAAGCGATCCAGCGACGAAGTCCTGGGGGATTCTTTTCGACGATCGGTTTGCCGGACACACTGCGCTGCGCGACGATGCCTACCAGTCGATGCTGGTGGCGGCGCTTGCGCTCGGGCACAAGAATCCGCCCACCATGCCGCGGTCGGATCTACGCGAGGTGCAGAAGTTCCTGATCTCCAAGAAGCGCAACTTCCGTGCGCTCTGGACCAAGTTCGGCGAGGCGGTAAACCTGATGTCGAGCGGCGAGGTCTGGACCATGCACGGCTGGATGCCGATGCGAGCCGCGCTGGTGCGCGAGGGCATCCCGGTTCTGAACGCGCGCCCCAAGGAGGGCATCCTGTTCTGGAACCATGCGGCCTTCATTCCGAAGGACACCAAGAAGCCCGAGCTTGCCTACGAACTCACGAACGCGATGCTGTCGGAGGAGTATGGGATCGCACTGACGCGCAATTCCAACTATGGCCCGATGTCAGCCAAGGCGCTTGCCACGTTCAGCGATGATGAAAAGAAGCGGTTCGGCCTCGATGTGACGGGTCCGGATACGGCGCGTTTCACCGCCAACTTTCCCAACGACATGAATGCCTGGATCGAGGCCTGGGCCGGGTTCAAGTCGGCCTGACATGAGCGTTGCGGGCACCAAAACAAGGACTGACGGCGACATCGCCGTCAGTATCGAGCGCGTTTCGAAGGTTTATGACCGGGGCGGCGTCGTTGCGCTCAACGACGTGTCGCTCTCGATCCTGCACGGCGAGTTCTTCTCCCTTCTGGGACCGAGCGGCTGCGGCAAAACCTCCCTGCTGCGAATCATCGGCGGCTTCGAGCAGTTGACGTCCGGCCGCGTCCTGATCGACGGCGCCGACGTGGGCGACACCGCTCCCTTTGCGCGCAACACCAACATGATCTTCCAGCATCTGGCGCTTTTCCCGCATATGACGGTTTACGAAAACATCGCATTCGGGCTGCGCCGCAAGAAGGTGGCGCAGGACACCATTGATGCGCGAGTGAACGATGCGCTAGCACTGGTGCAACTGTCCGGCTACGGCGAGCGTATGACGGATCAGTTGAGCGGCGGACAGCGCCAGCGCGTGGCAATGGCGCGCGCGATGGTCAATGAACCGTCTGTGTTGCTGCTCGACGAGCCGCTGGCGGCACTCGACTTGCAACTGCGGTTGCAGATGCAGGAGGAGTTGCGTCGCTTGCACAAGTCGTCTGGCCGCACGTTCATCTACGTGACGCACGATCAGGGCGAGGCCATGAGCATGTCGGACCGGATTGGCGTGATGCACGCCGGCTCACTTCAGCAGGTCGGCACGCCGGAAGAGATCTACAACCGGCCACGGACGCGGTTCGTCGCGTCGTTCATTGGCCACACCAACCTGCTCGACGGCGTGATAACGGACGCCGGAAGCAGTTCCACCGTCGGTCTGAAATGCGGAGGCATGAAACTGGCGGCCGTATCGCACAAACCGCTGACGGTAGGACAGCCAGTGACGGCGGCGTTCCGGTATGAGCGGCTGAAGGTCGTGCCAAGCGGTTCGCCCGACATCGTGGCGACCGGCCTTGTGACCGAGCGCGTCTATCTGGGGCAGTCGATCCGGCTCGAAATGGCGCTGGAGAACGGCACGAGCCTGACGGCCGACATCCGGGACGATCCCGGTGTGCCGGCGGCGGTGCCGGGCGACCGGGTGTCTCTGGCGCTTCGGCCGGAAAGCGTCATCGCGCTCACGGAGTAGGTCGAATGACAGCGGGAGATCGGAAACAGTCATGATCGGGTCAAGCGATGCGCTCGCGATCCTGACGTCGATGCCGGCGGCAACGCTCTGGGAGGCGGCCGGCAAAAGGGGCGATCTGTCGCCCCGGATCAAGCCGCTGTTTCCTGGGGCGCGTGTCGCGGGCCCGGCGTTCACGGTGAAGATGTTCCCCGGCGAGACATTTGCCGTGGTTCGCGCGGTGCAGGAAGCGCTGCCTGGGAGCGTGATCGTCATCGACGCGGGCGCCGCGGAGCGCGGAGCGACCTGGGGTGGCACCGTGACCTTTGCAGCGCTGCGTAAGGGCATCAACGGTGTTGTCACCAATGGCACCGTGCGCGACTTCGCTGAAGTGGTGGAGCACAAGTTCCCGGTGTTCGCCATCGGCAGCAGCCTGGTTGCCGGCCTGCGTGGCCATTCCGGTTGGCTCAACATCCCGATCAGCATTGGCGAGGCGGTCGTCAATCCTGGCGATCTCGTGGTCGGCGATCAGGACGGCGTGGTCGTTATCCCGGTGTCCGAATGGAGCACGGTTGCCGAGCGCGCCATCGCGAGGCGCAACGATGAGCAAGAGCGGGAACGGCGGCTGTTGCGTGGCGATCCGCTCGAAGACGTCCTGAAGGTCGGCTGATGGCGGGCAGCAATTCCAATCCTGACGCGGGCCGCAATATGGATAGCAAGAGGCCAATCCTGGTCACCGGCGCCTCCGGCAAAACGGGACGCCGCGTGGTCTCCGCTCTGGCGGGCAAGGGCGCGGCCGTCCGCGCCTTTATCCGCCGTCCCGAGGCCGGCGACGAGCTTCGGCGCGATGGTGCATCCGAAATCGCCATCGGCGATCTGACCGACAACGATTCGCTCAAGCGCGCGTTGGATGGAATCGGGCAGGTGATTCACATCTGCCCGCCGATGCATCCGAAGGAAGATCAAATCGCAAGAACACTCGTCGATCTTTGCGGTGCAGGCGGCGTCGGACGGTTCGTCCTTTACTCGGTTCTGCACCCTCTGCTGTCGGACGTTCCCCACCACGCGCGCAAGCTGGAAGCGGAGCGCTACCTGATCGATTCAGGCATCGCTTACACCATTGTGCAGCCAAGCCGGTACATGCAGCACCTGCTGCCCATCTGGAAGTCGGTGCTGGCCACCGGCGTTCACAACATGCCGTTCAGCGCAACAGCAAAGTTCAGTGTCGTCGATCTGTCGGACCTCGTCGAGGCCTGTGCGCGGATCATAACCGAGCAGGGACACGAAGGCGCGACGTACCAGTTGGCCGGTCCGGACGCTCTCAGTCAGGAGGATATGGCGCGCATTTTGACGCGGCTCCTCGGCAAGCCGGTTCGCGCTGAGGCAAAATCAATCCGGCAGTTCCGCCAGGAGGCGCAAGCCGCCGGGATGCCGGCCGAACGCATGGAAACGATGTGCCTGATGAACGCTCACTACAATGCTCACGGATTTGTCGGTAATCCCAATGTGCTGCGATGGATTCTGGGGCGGCAACCGAATGACTTCGCCACATTCGTTCGCCGCGAGTTGCTGTGAAGAAGCGTATGCGATCGCTGTGACGATGTTTGGAATGGGATGAATTGGAATGGCTGATACGAAGCGCGAGAGAGCTTCAGGGACTGGCGCTGAACTTGCATTACGACGCGCACGAGCTAACCCGCTGATCAAAGGAGAAACAATATGATGAAGCCAATTCAAGGTTCTTCCGTCTTCGCTCTGAAGGGCGTCACATGGCGGTTTCCAGCCGCATGCATCGCTGGCGCTGCGTTTGCAGTGGTTGCATTCGGAGACTCTTCTGTTGCGCAAACCACCGACTGGCCGACGCGCAACGTGAACGTGGTCGTTCCGTTCGCGGCTGGCGGAAACACCGACATTATGGCGCGGCTTGCCAGCCAGAAGCTCTCGGAAGATCTGAAGCAGACGTTCGTTGTGGAGAACCGCGTCGGCGCGGGCGGAGCGATCGCGGCGAACTACGTGACACAGGCGCCGGCCGATGGCTATACGTTGTTCTTCGCGGCCGCACCACAGATTGCGGTCCTGCCGCGAGTGCAGAAGGTCAACTACGATCCCGCGAAGGACTTCACGCCGGTCAGCATATTCGGCACGGGGCCGTTCATTCTGGCGATCCGGGCGGACATCCCAGCCAAGACGATTCCAGAATTCGTTGCCTACGCCAAGGCACGCAAGCTGAACTACGGATCTGGCGGCACTGGCTCGGTGAGCCACCTCTCGGGCGCCCTGTTTGTGGCCCGTGCCGGCCTCGATACGGTCCACATTCCGTTCCGCGGCGGCGCGCCCGCAATGACCGCGCTGCTCGGCGGACAGGTGGATATGTATTTCGGCAACGCCGCTGACATCATTCCGCACGTCGAAAGTGGAAAGGCTCGGATTATCGGCGTTGCCGCCGATAAGCGCATGAGGCAATTGCCCAATGTGCCGACAGTGAGCGAGACGTATCCCAACTTCTCACTTTCGGCGTGGAACGGATTCTTGGTGTCATCGAAGACGCCGAAGCCGATCGTCGACAAGCTCGCGAAGAGTGTCATCGCCGCGGCGAAAGATCCGGCCGTGGTGGCACAACTTACCAAGCTTGGCATTGAACCGAATGGCACAACTCCAGAGGAAATGGCCGCGCAGATCGCGCGCGAACAACCGCAGTTCGATACCGCGATCAAGGCCGCAGACATGAAGCCGAGCCGGTAGGCACGGCGTTCAGCCAAATATTCTTTGGTCTGACACGCACTCGTCCTTATCGGCGCAGCGACAGGTTCGCGACAGACTGCACCCACCGCCGATCAGTCTGCCAAACTGCACGCGTCCAAATGTAGGAGTTCGCTTCTGGATTTGGATGCGTTCACGGGTCAACAGCCTGTCAGGAGAAGAGCTCCGCCAGGATCAATCCGACAGCCAAGGCGGCCGCCACGGGCGGTATCCAGCGCGGCACGGCAAAGACGCCATCGCTTGCCGGTTGCCGGCGCTGGATGCGCCAGAGCGCGAGATCGACGACCGCGAAAATGCCGAGGGTCAGGGCGTTGGCCAATGCCAGCAATCGCTCGAATGGAACCAGCAAGGCCGTCGCGAGCACGATGCCGCCGGCCAGCGCGGTGGCCACGACCGGCGTCCGGGTTCGCGGATGCACATACCCTAAAGCGGCGGGGAGTTGCTGCCTGCGCGCCATGCCGTAGAACAGACGCGCCAGCATCATGATTTCGACCAGGACGCCGTTGGCGATGGCGAGCGCGCCCACAGCGGCGAACAGTGTTGCGTGCGAGCCCTGAAACAAATCGATCAACGGGCTCTCCCCGCTCCGGCCCGCCAGCACGAGCGCCGTCGCCACCACGATGTACAGCAGCGTGCTGACGATGATCGCGCCGACGATACTGTAGGGCACCGTGCGGCGCGGGTCCTTGGCCTCCTCCGCCATGTTGGCCAAGCTCTCGAAGCCGATGAAGGCGAAGAACGCGATGAAGGCGCCCGCGACGACGCCTTGCCATGCGGCGACGCTCACCGGCAGCATCGCTGTGACGTCCAAGGCGGGCGCGGCCAGGAAGCCGGCCCAGGCCGCCACGACGAGGCCCAGGATCTCGACTGCACCGATGACGGCAGCGAAGCCCGCGCTCTCCCGCACGCCGACGATCGCAAGCAGCGTGAAGGTCGCGACCAGCAGCGCAATCAGCGCCGGCGCCGGCAGGCCGATGAGCAAGGACAGATAGTGGACCGCGCCGCTCGCGATCGAGGCCGCTGCGATCGCGACGGCAAGCGTCAGGGCAAGCCCGGTTGCCTGCGCTGCGCGGTCGGAGCCGAAGCCCTGCTTGACGTAGGCCGCGGCTCCGGAGGCCTCCGGAAACCGGCTGGCCAGTTCCGCATAGCACAGGCCGGTCATGCCGGCGGCAACGCCGGCGAGCAGGAACGCCAGCGGCGCGGCAGCGCCGGCCCGGCCAATCACCGATGCGATCGCAACGTAGATTCCCGCGCCGACGATGACGGCGAGCCCATAGAACAACAGCGGTCCGACCGTGAGCGAGCGCCGCAGGCCGCTTTGCGCGGAAGCCGCATCGCTTTCGAGGGTCATCGCGACATCCTTGTGCACGATCGACAAGTCACGGGCACTGGCCGGCAACGTGAAGGCAAGCCTCATCAAGAAAATGCATGAATAAACCCTAGCAACGGCGCAATTCCAATCGGTGGCGGCAGGCCGCGACCGAACAACCCAGCCGCAGAACAAGTGCAGACACGCTTGGCAAGCTGGACCATAACGCAAGGTCGGTGCACAATGGCCATGAAAGATTGATCAAGGAAGGAAACGCTGTAATGAGACTTTCGTTTTTGTCGGCAGGACTGTCCGCCGGAGTAGCTTTTTTCGGAGCGCTCGGCCTGAGTATGCCGGCGTCATCCCAGGAATTCCCAACCCAGACAATTCGCCTCATCATCTCCTTCGGTGCGGGAGGCGGCACGGACATCATCGGACGCATTATCGCCGAATCGGCCCAGGCCAAGCTGGGCCAGCCTATGGTTGTCGAGAACAAGCCAGGTGCCGGCGGCACCATCGGCAACGAATTTGTCGCCCGCGCGGCGCCGGACGGCTACACCATAGGCATCATGACCGCCGGCCAGATCATTTCCGCGGTTATGAATAAATCTTTGCGCTACGACACGCGGACCGCGTTCACGCCGATCGGTCTTGTCGGAACCGCCGGCCTGATCGTGGTGACGCGCGCGGATTCTCCATTCAACAACATCAAGGACCTGGTGACAGCCGCGAAGGCCAGCCCTGGCAAAATCTCGTTCGGGGCGCCGGGCTTTGGCGCGACGCAACACATGTCGGCCGAACTGTTCAAGCAGACCGCCGGCATCGAGATGCTTCACGTACCGTTCAAGACCACGCCCGAGGCAGTCACGGCGTTGCTTGGCAAGCAGATCGATGTGCTGTTTGACACCATTCCGGCGGTGCTCGGTCAGATCCAGGGCGGACAGATGAAGGCGCTGGGCGTTACCGGTCGGGATCGGTTCCCGGGCCTTCCCAATGTCCCCGCGATCATCGAGTCGGGCCTCGTGCCGGGCTACGATGTAACGACCTGGTATGGCTTCTTCGGCCCCAAAGGCATGCCGCCAGCCGTCGTCGCGAGGTTGAATAAGACGTTCAACGAGGTCGTCGCCGACCCCGCCGTGCGGGAGCGCATGAGCAAGGCGGCGCTGGTCACGCGCGGCTCTACGCCGGCCGAGTTCGGTACGTTCATGAACAATGAACTCGCCAAGTGGGAAGCCGTCCGCGTCAAGGCGAAAATCGAACAAAGATAACCGCGCGGTGCCCGTGCGTGTCGAGCGGACCGGTCCTCTATGGACCGGTCCTTTTTTTGTTCACCCGAACACTCTGCCATGCGGTGGCTCCATCGTTACCGCCTCGAGAAGCAGGGGCGGTCCTCCGGGTCAGTAGAAAGCGCCGTGTGCGCCGAGCACGCCCGCCGCGACGGTCGCCAGGCTCAAGGTGAGCAGCAGAACATGCAGCCGCAGAACAAGGCGGAAGGTCCCCTCGGGGTTGCGCCGGGCGCGATTGTGAAACCACCGGTGCAGAAACAATGGCTCCGCCGCGAACAACAGGAATGTGAAGATCGCCCAGAGAGCCACCATCGCATGCATCCACCAGAAGCGCGGATCGGCAAAACGATCCCAGGCGTCAAGGCGATAGGTCATCCAGAATCCGCTTGCGCCAGCTATGAGTGTCGAGATGCGCGCCTGGACCGCAAAGCGGCCCTCAATCGTCTCGAACAGCACAAGCCGTTCGGCCGCCCGCACCGATCGAATAAGGCCGGGCAGCAGCACAAGCGTCACCATCGATACGCCGCCGATCCAGTGCACGATGGCCAGCACATGCAACGCTCGCGCGATGGTAAGGTCGTCCATCCCGGCGCACGCTATAAGCGTCTGATGGCGACGACGGCGGCTGCCAGGACCAGCGCCAGCCGCACGGCCTCGAACGCGATATAGAGGTTATGCGAGCCGCTTGGCGGCACGCTTTCACCAGCCATGATTCGCAATACGCGCTCGTCGAGCATCGGACGTAAAATGAACGTTTCCGCTGCGAGCACGATGGCATTCGCCGTCATCAGTCCGGCCACCATGCCGATCCCTGCCCGGCTCGTCCGCCATATAAAAGCGATGAGCACCGCGGACAGCGCCACGAAGCTCCATTCCAGCCAGGCCAGCACATGAAAGGTCCACCGGCCGACATCCAGCGCCACCGGCATCGTGAGGCTTGGCGCCAGGAATTTTGCGGGCGTAGCAACGAACGAGACCCCCAACAGGAGCCCGGTCCAGACGAACAGAAGAGCAGCGAGAATCCTGGTCACGGCGAAACCTCCGCGCGATGAAATTCAACCTGGAAAGTGGTATCGTCATCCAGCAATTCCACATGATGCGGCACTTGCGGTTCAATCACGGCGGCCTCGCCCGCGACGAGCAGCGCTGCACCATTGCCGCCGTTGTCGAGACAATAGCGCAGCCGCCCGCGCAACACGCACAGCAGCCCCCAAACCCCTGCCTTGACGCTGTGCGCGCTACACAGGGCCGGAGGCACAGTGTCCCGATTGAACACTGGCGTGCTCCTGTAGCGAGTAAGGCCTGGCGGCAACTGGGATGCAATATGCGTCATTCATTCATCAAGACGATAAGACGGTGAGCCTTCCATCCTAGCGAGTATGAGAGCGGCGCGATGGGCGGTCAGATATCGCAAATCAACATGCCAGCGCCGACGTACGCGGACCTGACGATTCCGTTTGGAATACTTACATAGTGGGGTCAGATCGTTACAGGAGCAGGGAGACATCCATGTCAAAGCGAGACGATTCAGTCAGAAACAGCGGGATCAACTCCACCACCGGTGCTGGCGCACCTGCGCCAAGCGACCGCAATTCGCTGACGATCGGTCCGAACGGCCCCGTCCTGCTGCATGATGTCCATTTTCTCGAGCAGATGGCGCATTTCAACCGCGAGAAGGTGATCGAGCGCCAGCCTCATGCCAAGGGTTCGGGCGCGTTCGGCGTGTTCGAGACGACAGAGGACGTGTCCAGGTACACCAAGGCCGCGTTGTTCCAGAAAGGTGCAATTACAGACATGCTCGCACGGTTCTCGACCGTTGCTGGCGAACAAGGCAGTCCGGATACGTGGCGCGACGTGCGCGGCTTCTCGCTGAAGTTCTACACGAGCGAGGGCAATTACGACCTCGTCGGCAACAATACGCCGATTTTCTTCGTGCGCGACCCGATGAAGTTCCCCCACTTCATCCGCAGCCAGAAGCGGCTGCCGGATTCGGGGCTGCGCGACAATCACATGCAGTGGGACTTCTGGACCAACAATCCCGAGTCGGCCCACCAGGTTACGTATCTGATGGGCGTGCGAGGGCTGCCACGAACCTGGCGGCACATGAATGGCTATGGCTCCCACACGTACATGTGGGTGAACGCCAAGGGCGAGCGGTTCTGGGTGAAATACCATTTCCATACCCAGCAGGGGATGAAGTTTTTCACCAATCAGGAGGCGTCGGCGATGTCCGGTTCGGATGCCGATTTCCATCGCCGCGATCTGTTCGATGCGATCGCGCGGGGCGAGCATCCGAGCTGGATCATGTCGGTTCAGGTGATGCCTTACGAAGAGGCCAAGTCTTACCGGCTGAACCCGTTCGACCTCACCAAGACCTGGCCGCACGCGGATTATCCGCTGATCCGAGTCGGGAAGATGACACTGAACCGCAATCCCGAGAACTTCTTTGCCCAGATCGAACAGGCTGCGTTCTCGCCAGGCAATACGGTGCCCGGGATCGGGCTTTCGCCGGACAAGATGCTGCTCGGCCGCGCCTTCGCCTATAACGACGCGCAGCGGAACCGGATCGGCGCCAATTTCCATCAGCTTCCTGTCAACCAGCCCAAGGTGCCGGTCCAGACCTACATGTTCGATGGACCGATGGCCTATCATCACAGCGGCAACGCGCCGGTCTATGCCCCGAACAGCGGCGGGCGAAGCTGGGCGGACAACACCGGCGCGGTGGATGAAGGCTGGGAGGCCGACGGCCAGATGGTGCGGAGCGCCTATACGCTTCGCGCCGATGACGACGATTTCAGTCAACCCGGCATTCTGGTGCGCAAGGTGTTCGACGACGAACAGCGCAACAAACTCGTCGAGCAGGTCGCCGGCAGTCTTTTAGGCGGCGTGCGCGACCCGGTGCTGAGCCGCGCGTTCCAGTACTGGAAGAGCATCGACCCCGACGTTGGCCGCCGCATCGAGGACAAGGTCCGCGCCGGCAGCGCGCCGGAGCCCGCGGAAGGCATGGGCGAAGGTTCGGCCCCCGCGAACAGAAAGCGGAGCGTCGCTCCGGCGTAAAGCTCGCGCGACCGATCTTGCGATGCCCGTGAACATCGACCGTTGCGGGCCAGCCATACACCGGATCAGGCGCAGGGATTGCCCCTGCGCCTGTGGTCCGGTTTATTGCCGAAACTCGTCTACAAGACGAACCGAGGGGCGACATGTTCGCCGCCCGTCAAGCTGCGAGCACGACATGCGTGGCCATCGGAAAATAAGCGCCCCACCCCCCGGTGCAGTTGTTGATGATCGGTTTAAGCTCATCGGCGACGACCTGACAGGCGGTTGAAGAGGGGCCCAAGCGATGGCTGACGTCCAATGAGCATGACGCTTTTGGTTTACGATCCGGATGCGCACATGTATGCGCAACACCTGCGCGGCCTGGATGCAAACACTGTCGTGCTCGAAGCCAACGATCCCGCCGACGCGTTGAAGAAGATTTCTTCCGTTGATGGCCTTGTCGCGTTCGGAAACGTCATCGACGAAACAATGATCTCGGCGGCCACGAAACTGAAATGGGTGCAAGTGCTATCGTCGGGCACGGATAGCCTCCTCCGCCTAAATGGGCTCAAGCCCGATGTCATCGTCACCTCTGCGGCCGGCGTGCACGGCCCGATGGTTTCCGAAATGGCAATGCTGCTGATGCTCGCTGCCAGCCGCCGGCTGCCGCAATTGTTGCGGCAGCAAGCGTCAGCCGAGTGGCTCAGGGTGCCTGGCGATCTTCTCGCCAGGAAGACGGTCGGGATTGCCGGAGTGGGAACGATCGGCCGCGCGCTGGCTGTCAAATGCAAGGCATTCGACATGCGCGTTATCGGCTTCGGTGGAACTGTCCGCCCGGAGCCGCTGACCGACGCCTTTTATCGCTATGAAGACCTCGCGGGTCGCGCGGGAGAATTGGACTTTCTGGTTTTACTTGCCCCGCTCCGAAGCGAGACCGTGAATCTCGTCGACCAACGCGTTTTGACGGCCATGAAACGCAATAGTGTCCTCGTGAATGTTGGACGCGGCAAGACAGTCAATGAAGCAGACCTTGTAGCGGCGCTGTTGCGCAGCGATATCGGCATGGCGGCACTCGATGCGCATGTGCTGGAACCGCTGCCCGAAACCAGTCCGCTATGGCGGCTCGATAATGTGATCGTCACGCCTCACGTCGGAGGACATGTGGTGGACTATGCTGCGCACGTAATCCAAATCATTGCTCATAATTTTCTGGCGATTTTGCGGGGTGACGCCGAAAGTCTCATTAATCGGGTCTCCCGGGTTTCCCGCCAACCCGGCAATCCCGCGACCTGAGCTTCTTCGCTCCAGGCTGAATCGCACACTACGGGAAACACCCGACCCATCCGGCACCTGTCGCGGTTTGTTGAACAGGTGCTCTTCCTCAACCGGCCGCAGTCTCCATCATGTCCGCATGACGGACAGGTCAAGACTGTATCGCTGCTTGAGCCTGTCGTGGATTAATTGGGCCGTTTTCTTGAAATGACAGCAGAGCAACTCTGCCGCGCAATCGCCATTGCGGTCGAGCGCAGCTTTCAAAATCGCTTCATGCTCGTCCGTTCGCTTGCGCCGAACCTGCCGCGAAACCCGCGACAAATGACGGTAGTAATCGGCGGCATCGAACAACTGCTCCGCATATGCGATGAGCCACTGCGAGCGGCACGCTGAGATCAATGCCGTGTGAAAAGTCCGATGCGCTTCTTCCCATGCGGGATTGCATTCGGCGTCCGGTTCCTCATTCACATATCGCGGGAGGCGTGTGAACCGGTGATAGGAGAGAACCATCTGCTCTTCCCATGCCTGGTCGCCGTGGATAATGGATTCCCGAATCCCAATCTCGTTGAGCCAGCAGCGGGTTCGCACCAGTTCGTCCAGGACATCCAGCTTCAACGGTGCGATGAAGAAGCCTCTCTGGTCGAGATAGACGATCAGCCGTTCGCGAGACAGACGCCCCAACGCCTCCCGGGCAGTGCTCAGACCAATGTCATGCCGCTCGCAGATCGTCTTGATGTTGAGCTTCTCGCCAGGAGCGTAATGAGCGAGGACCACGTCCTGCCGGATCTTCCGATAGGCGATCGACGTGGCCGTGCTGCGCGCCTCCTGGGTCGCACGTCCGGCATCGGACTTCACGTTGTCAGGCATATGCAATCCGTCCCCCTGGACCGGCCTGAAATCTGCCGGAACCGGCCGCGCTCCTCAAGACGCTGGTTCCCGGCAGTCCGCTATCCGGCCTTCTTCAACGCCTGCACTGCCCACGGTGCAATTTCGCCATTCCAGTAATTCCGCGGCCATTCAGGACCCCATACGCGCGGCTTCTGCGGCCGGTCCTGGTGCCATGGACGCGGCTCGAAATACCCAAGGTCTTCGTCCGCCATGCGATCGAGTTCGCAGAACAACTCGATCAGAAGCCCGTCGGTATTCCGATGATAGCATGCCACGTTGTGGCCGATCACGTGACGGGCCGGGCCCCATTCGAGCTTGAGTTTGCTTTTGGCGATATGATCGCAAGCACGGTTCAATTCGCTCCAATCCTTCATTTCGAATGCGACATGGTGAAGTCCGGGCTCGTTGAACGTCAGGAAGTTTACCGTGTGATGATCCGGGCAGCAGCGAAGAAACGCAAACACATCCATTCGCCAGTCCGAGACCTTGAAGCCCAGCAGTTCGGTGTAGAACTTCACCTGCTTGTGCACGTCCATAACGCGGTCGGCCACGTGGCCGAGTTTTAGCGGTGTCAGCGTGCTGGGCGTGGGATCTTCGGGCGCGAATGTGTAGTTCGTGAAAACGTCTACGCCTGTGCCCTTGGGGTCCTTGAACGAGATTGCCGTGGAGACGCCCGGTGTGAGCGTCTCCTTGCGCTCTGTTTTGATGCCTTCGGCGTTCAAGGCCGCCTGGACCGCAGAGAGATCGCTGTCCGGCGCAAGCTCGAAGCTGAGGTTCAAAAGTCGAGCGGTGTCTCCATGCTCAAGAACGATGGCTTCCTGTCCCTGCCGTGTCGCCAGGATCGCGCGGTTCTTGCTCCTGTCGACCAGCGTCAGGCCCAGGACGGTCCGGTAGTAGTCGAGCTGCCGTTCGATATCGGGAGTCGAAAACGTGATGTGGCCGAGGCGCTTGGCTTTGATCATGGCGAATCCCTCAAGATTGGCAGCCCTGCCCTGATTTTGCTGTCACTACACAAGCGACCCACGCCGAAGTCAAGATAATCGATCTTCCAATAGAATTTTTCATATGATAGTTTTTTCTTCTCGGACCGCTCAACTCGACAAGAGGCGATTGCTTTAGGGAGGTTCTCTGGATGCTCACGAAGCGCGGATTTCTCGCGGGCGCTGCCACGCTCATGCTGCCTTCGGTTGCTGCAAAGGCGCAGTCTTGGCCCAGTCAGCCGCTCAGAGTTCTCATTGGTACTGCACCCGGCGGCGCCCCCGACGTCGTGGGGAGGCTTGTGGGCGAGAAGCTGGCGGCGATGCTTGGCCAGCCGGTCGTGATCGAGAACGCTGCCGGCGGCGGCGGGGTCGTCAGCAGCAGCACCGCGTCGCGCGCTCGCCCGGACGGAACGACGTTTGCCATTATGACCGGAGGGCACGGACCGCAGGCGGCGGTCAGAAAATCGCTTCCTTATGATCCGGTCGAAGGCTTCTCGTTTGTAGGTACCCTATGTGCGTATCCGATGGTGCTCGGTGTGAAGCCCGACTCGCCCATCGAATCCTTTCCGGACTTGCTGAAAAGGGCGCGCACTGCGGAGGGAAAGATCTCTTATACGATCACATTTCCCGGCTCCACCCATCATCTGTTGGGTCTTTGGCTAAACAATCTGGCCGGAACCAAGATGCTTGCCATTCCGTATCGTGGCGCAGGTCCCGGATTCGCCGACGTGCTTGCCGGGCGCGTCGACGTCATGCTGGAGCCGACCACCTCGGCCATGCCGCGCGTCAAGAGCGGGCAAATGCGGCTGCTCGCCGTATCATCGCCACAACGCTTCTCGCTCTTGCCCGATACGCCGACGATCGCCGAGACGTTGCCGGGCATAGAAGCGATGACATGGCTCGGATTGATCACAGCGCCGGACACGCCGGCGAGCATCGTCAATCGCCTGAACGGCGATATCCGCAAAGCCCTGAACATGGACGATGTAAAGAAAAAGCTCTTCGATGTCGGCACGGTGCCGATGCCCTCGTCTCCGACAGAATTCCGCGATCGCGTCGTGCGGGAAATCGCTCGATGGAAGAAGATCGTGAAGGAGAACGGCATCGAACCCATCTGACCGGGCCGGCAATCCATCAGGTTCGAGATCGGCTCACCATTGAAAATAGTCGACTTCCATAATCATTTCGTCGGGACTCCTTTCGAGCTGACGAACCTGCGTTCCGTTGCCCCAAGCCAGCGGGCTCAGTGGGAGGCAATCAACGGCAAACTATCCAGCGTTCCGGCGCTCATGTCGTCCTTTGAGGCCGCGGGTGTTGCGGTCCGTGTCATCAACACTCCCCCGGCCTTTATCCAGGGGCCCGACGGCGAGGTACCGCCGGAGACCGTCCGTCGGGTCAACGACCATCTGGCGGAAACAGCAGATAAAAGCGGCGGAAAATTGCTGGCTCTGGCGACAGTCGATGCGTTCAGCGGCGACACGGGCGCAATCGAGCTGACGCGGTCGGTTCGCGAGCTCGGCCTGAAAGGCGCGTTTCTGGAATGTGCAAAGGGCGATCTCCTGCTGGATGCGCCGCAAGCGCGCCCGGTCCTCGCTGCAGCGGCCGCGCTCGGCATTCCCGTTTTCATCCATCCGGTGACCGACCCATCCTTGAACAGGCGGTTCGAGAGCTACGGTCGCCTGGGCGTCTTGCTGGCACGGGGAACGGTCAACACTGCGTCGCTCTTTGCGATGATTGAAGGTGGCGTGTTCGACGAGCATCCGCAGCTCAACGTGGTGGTAACAACGCTGGCCATCGGTGGGCTGATGCTGGCAGGTGGATTGGAGAAAAAGAGCAAACTGAGCTGTGCGGAACCGCCAGCGAAGCGCCGGCATGTCTATATCGACACGATGGGAGTGCAGCCTGCGCTGATCCGCGCCGCAGTCGAAATGGTGGGCGCGGACCACGTCCTGTTCGGAACGGATTGGCCGATCGCGGTGGAGACGTCCGTGCAGAACCGTCTGGCAGACGCTTTTGCCAAATGTGGGCTCGACCCCGCTCAACAGGATCTGATCGCGCATGGCAATGCGCTACGTCTGCTGCACGGTCCCACAGCATGAACGCGGCGCCGTCAGACTGGGCTCGGAGGCGCGGCAGCACGCCTGCTGAGTTCGAGGCATTTCTGATACGAGACCACGAAGCGGGCCGATGTTATTAAAGTGCGCCAACATCAAGGTGAGCAAGTGAACGATACAACCGACACACGCCCGTTCTCTCCCCGGATCGACCGCAACTATCCCAAGCCGAAGCTCAAGCTCCCTCCGGGAGCGTGCGACACCCACTTTCATTTTATCGGTCCACAGAAGCAATTCACGCTAAAGCCAGGCCATGTCTTCAGCCATCTGCAATTCGAGGACACGACGATCGACGACTGGCTGAAGATGCAGGATGCGCTCGGCCTTCAGCGTGGGCTGCATGTCCTGTCGATGATGTATGAGCACAATTACGAAATTGCCTTGCATGCGCAAAGCCGTGTCGGCGACCGCATCCGATCGGTGATCGTGCCGTGGCCAGAGATTACGGATCGCGAACTCGATCTCCTGACGAACTCCGGTGTGGTCGGCTACCGGATTACCTGGCGTCTCACAAAGACGATTGACCAGCGGATGGTCGCTCGTACGACCGAACGCGGGTGGTCAATGCATTACCTGCATCGAGCCGACGAGGCGCAGATGGACGCCTGGAAGCCACAGATCCTCAAGACGCCGGGCAAGTTTGTACTCGAACACATGGGAGGGGTCGATCCTGGCAAGGGAATCGACGGTGATGGTTTCAAGTTTGTACTTCAATGCCTCGACACCGGCCGATGCTGGGTGAAGCTGTCGCCACGAATTTCGAAACAAGACAACTTTCCATTTTCCGACACCGATCCGCTTGTGAAGAAGCTCGTAGAGCACGCGCCAAACCGCCTGTTATGGGGATCGGACTGGCCGCATCCGCAGTATTTCAAGCCGATGCCAAACGATGTCGCCTTGCTCGACCAGATGCTCGACTGGGTGCCCGATGAAGAGACACGAAAGATGATCTTCGTCGACAACCCAGCGGAGATATTCGGCTTTCCCCAGATCTGATGGCATGTACCGGCGCACTGGAAGGACAGTGAATCCGCGGCAATTCGGGATGCAATTTTGATCCCCTCGGAATCGGCGTCCAAAATTGACTCCGTTGAGCCGTAGCCGCGGCATTGGCCGTCGCCAAGCCCCGCTTCCAGTTCGTCAAGCATGGCGAAGATGCCGGCAAACGCTTCCTCATAGACCTCCCGCGTGGTCGCGAAACCGGCGCGGTACACGCCATTGTTGAGGCACGGATCGATACGATCGTTCAGCACCTCGATCTCCTCGCGCAGGCTCGCGGGGAGGTCCACCGACAGCTCTGAACTCCTCGCCATCAGCAAGGTGGCTCCAAGCTACCAAATTTGCAGGTTCGCCCCCTGGCCACCCCCTTGCTGCGGTGCGGCGTTGCCAGGAAGCCTCTCCGCAAGGCTCAGGACCGGAAAAACGCTCATCGAGGCGCATTTGCCGGCAAAATTCTGAAGCGCCGCCGTCAAATCCCGCACGGGGACCAGCCGTACACGCCTTGCCTCGGCAGTACTCCAAGCCGGAGGTGCTTATCGCACCGGGCAGCTATCTGCCCGCCAGGAATTGTCTGGCGATCATATCGATCATAACATTGTGGCAAAGCCGTCTCGGTAATGCACAATACAGGGAGACTGTCGCGGCTCGCCCGATCGTTTCAAATGGCCACCTGCGTGCGAAGACAGCCTTCGCGCAAGGCTCCGCTGAGTAAACAAGGAGAAGGTATTATGAAAGCGTCAGACATAATGACCTCGAACGTCATTACAATCGGCCCCGATTCCAGCGTGCAAGAGGTCGCCAATCTGCTGCTGTCAAACCGGATCAGCGCAGTGCCCGTCGTCGATGCAGGAGGACGCCTTCTAGGCATAGTGAGTGAGGGAGATTTAATTGATCGGCCGGACAACGGCACTGCTCGTCGAAAGTCATGGTGGCTCAATGTGCTGGCATCCAACGATGCCTTGGCAAGCGACTACGTTAAATCTCACTCGCGCAAAGTTTCAGACATTATGACGCGCGACGTCGTAACCGCATCGGCGAACACTTCGGCTTCCGAAATCTCGGGCTTGCTTGAGAAGAACAACATCAAGCGCGTGCCTATCGTTGAAAACGGGAAAGTCGTCGGGATCGTTAGCCGCGCCAACCTGCTCCAGGGATTGGCGAGCTTGAAAGAGAGAATACCGCAGACGCAATCGGGCGATTCCACCATTCGTGACACGATCACAAATGAACTGAAGAAGGAGCGCTGGGCTCGACCGACGCTGGTCACAGTCACCGTCCAGGACGGTACGGTCGACTTGTGGGGCATCGTCGAGTCTGAAATGGAAAAGAAAGCCGCCAGTGTTCTGGCCGGAAACGCGCCTGGTGTGCGCGCCGTCAACAATAACCTGATCATCGGCTCGGTAACGGGATACAGCTAACAAATTTCTGTCGAATCGAGCGGCGTTGCGCGTCGAGCAAAACGTATGATCGACGCGCTGGGCAGCAGTCGTCAGGTTGGATGCCGGTTCCTCTCCCTCCGCCAGCCCAAGCGAGGGAAACTGGCATCCAGATTATTATCGGCACGGCTTGGAGCCGGTCATGCGCTATTGGCATTTTCGCCGTTCAGGCGACTGCGCCGAGTCGCGCGATGCACCCGCGCTACCTGACAGCCGACATGTTCTTCGGCGCAACCCGCCAGACCGCATTCCCGACATCGTCGGCCACCAGCAACGCGCCGCGCCGGTCGATCTTGACTCCGACCGGACGGCCGCGGGCGGCACCATCCTTGCTGAGAAAGCCGGTCAGCACATCGAGCGGCTTTCCGGCCGGACGGCCGCCCGCAAAGGGAATGAAGACCACCTTGTAGCCGCTGTGCGGCCGCCTGTTCCACGAGCCGTGCATTCCGACGAACGCACCGTTTCGATACGTCTCCGGCAGGGCATCGCCGCCGGAGAATGTCATGCCGAGGGGAGCCACATGGTTGCCCAGCGCATAGTCCGGCACGATCGCCCTGGCCACCAGGTCCGGACGCTCCGGCTTCACCCGGGTGTCGACGTGTCGTCCGAAATAGCTGTACGGCCAGCCGTAGAACCCGCCCTCCTTCACCGCTGTAAGGTAGTCGGGCACGAGATCGCTGCCGATCTCATCGCGCTCGTTGACGACGGCCCAGAGTTCGCCGCTCTGCGGGTTGAATGCCATGCCGACCGGATTGCGCAGGCCGCTGGCAAACACGCGCGATCGTCCGCTGGGAATCTCGATCTCCAGAATCGCGGCGCGTCGCTCTTCCTGCTCGATACCGTTTTCCGCAACGTTGCTGTTCGATCCCACCGAAACGTAGAGCCTGGTGCCGTCGCGATTGGCCACGAGACCTTTGGTCCAATGATGGTTCAGCGGACCGGCCAGCAGGTCGGCGAGCTTGATGCCCGGCCGCTCGATGCCGGTCTGCCCGGTCTGATAAGGAAAGCTCAGCACGGCATCGGTGTTGGCGACGTAGAGAGTGTCGCCCACCAGCGCCATGCCGAACGGAGAATTCAGGCCGGTCAGAAACTCCGAACGCACCTCGGCCACGCCGTCTCCATCGGCGTCGCGCAGCAGCGTGATCCGGTTGGCGCTGGGCCCGCCGGCCCCCGCACGCTTCATCACCATGTCCATGACAAAGGTGCGCAATCCGGACTGACCCGGCCGTTCGGGTGCATTCGTCTCGGCGACCAGCACATCGCCGTTCGGCAGCACGTACAGCCAGCGCGGATGATCGAGATCCCGCGCCAGTGCGGTGACGAACAATCCTGCCGCGGGTGTCGGGCTCTCGTTACGCTTCCAGCGATCCGCTGGCGCGATGTTGACCGTGGGCAGAAGCATCGACTTCGGCGGCGGGAGCGTGGGATTGGAACCGACCGTTTGCTTATCGGGCACATTCGCGGAGTCGCCGCACGCCGCGAGAACGATCATGGCGCCGCCGAGCACAAGCCCAACGCCAATCCGCCGTTTGCGGGAACTCGAGACACGGGCCTTGCGCAACGCTCGCTCCATGGCTTGAAAGCCCGGCGGACCGCCAGGCTCTGCGTGCAACGGCGCACATGCGTTATGGTTTCATTGCCCGGAACTGGCCCGATTGAGGC
Organism: uncultured Rhodoplanes sp.; assembly: GCA_964528635.1. GTDB lineage: Bacteria > Pseudomonadota > Alphaproteobacteria > Rhizobiales > Xanthobacteraceae > Z2-YC6860. The sequence continues at coordinate 32,933 of CAZGSW010000007.1, forward strand.
GGCCAGTCCAGGAACGCGCGGCCTCTCGCTGGATGCGGCCTCTAAATGCCGTTGCCGGACAGGAACTCCTGCCTGACCGTCCTGATCAGGATCCTGGCATCCAGCCAGACCGACCATGTCTCGATGTATTCGAGGTCGTAGCTGATGCGGTCGACCGCGGACTTCGACTCGATGGTGTCGCCGCGACACCCGCTGACCTGCGCAAGCCCCGTGATGCCGGGACGCACCGCGTGGCGCTGAAAATAATACGGCACCAGGTCTTCGTAGAGATACGAAGCCGCTTTCATTCCCGGCACATGCGGCCGCGGCCCGACCAGCGACATGTCGCCGGTCAGCACGTTGAACAACTGAGGAAGCTCGTCGAGGCTGGTGCGGCGGAGAATCCGCCCGAGCGGCGTAACGCGCGGATCGTTGCGCGTGGTCTGGCGGGTCCCGGACCGATCGGTCTGGTCCACGAACATGGTGCGGAACTTATAAATGCGGAAACGATGATTTCGATAGCCGTACCGATGCTGGGAGAACAGCACGGGGCCTTTCGACGTCAGCTTGATCGCGATGACGATGCCGAGCAGAAGCGGCGCAAGAAACGCGATCGCGAAGACTGCACCCACGACGTCCATCAGCCGCTTGATCACGGATCGCGAAGGGTCGAGGGCGGTGGCGCGCGGATAGACGTAGCGCGCACGACCCGGACGTGCGGTTTGCGTGCGCCGCAACGAGATCACACCATGCGGTGCAAAGGATGCCGAGAGTGCCATCAACTACTCTCCATCGCCGGGATTGCCCGTTCATCGCCACGCGCGATTCGATGACGCGATGGTGCACTGCGAGAGACGGCGATTTGATGGCGAAGCCGCAGAGCGCATGGACCGTTTCCGTGATTTTCGCGTGGGGATTGTCGGGCCATTCGATGCAAAGTCTGTGATGATCTGAATGGCAATCGTGCAATTGCACACAAGAGTCGCAACGACTGACGCCATAAGTGTCATACAATGATTCCCGCGACCGGGAGTCGAAACGCCGTCTCGCCACGTTGCGCGACGATACTGTGAACCCTGAATGACTTCGAAGCGTCAGCAGAGCACGCGGCCAACAATCGTCCCTGACACTCCCGATACCGGTGAGGCGACGATGATCGCAAACGACACTCGGCAAGAGCGGATCATCGACCGCCGGCTGCGGAACCGGCTGATTCTTCTCAATCTGATTGCGTGGATCGTGATCGTTTCGTTGATCTGGTGGGCCGTGGCCTGACCGGCCGGCATCGTTTCGCCATCAAAATACCCTCGATGCGATAGAGCCTTTTCTTCGCAACGGATTGTACTGCCTGCAATATCGTCCGTTTCGATCGGCGGGACGGAAGCCGGCCCGGCGTACAGAGGGGTGCTGTGTATGCGTAAATCGATCGCGTGGGTCTTCGGCGGTATCGCACTGATGCTTGCCGGCTGCGGAGCGGCGACCACGGAATCGCAATGGAGCAACGCTGCCGAAGCCCGCGCCGCGGTGCGCGGTCCCTCCGGACAGTACGTACTGAGACCGAACGATCAGGTTCGCGTCCAGGTTTACAACGAAGAGAGCATTTCCGGAGACTATCAGGTCGATGGCGGCGGTTTCATCTCGGTTCCACTGGCCGGGCGCATTCGCGCCGCTGGCCTCACTCCCGGACAGCTCGAGGCCGTCATCGCCTCGCGGTTGAATCGCGGCATCATCAAGGAGCCGCGCGTCAACGTCCAGGTCGCGAACTACTCGCCGTTCTACATCCACGGCGAGGTCAAGCGCGCCGGCGAGTTTCCATATCGTCCCGGTTTGACTTTGATGGACGCCGTGGCGACAGCCGGAGGATTCACGTACCGCGCGAACGAAGGAAAGGCCTACGTCCGGCGGGCGGGAGCGAACACGGAAAAAATTTATTCGCTGGCTGCGAGAGTTCCGATCTTTCCCGGCGACAACATCAGAATACCGGAACGCTTCTTCTGACTGCACCAGGGTACCGGAGCTTCACGCGTCATGTGCAACACGTGAGCGCGGTGACCGCATAACGTGCTGCGTCTGCCGAAACTTCGCACGTGCGACAGCCAAGCGTTTCCAAAGTCTCCGCACATTCGTCACACTGGCGTCTCTATCGGCGGCAAAAATTTCGCTGCACTGCGGAACCGCACGGCAGTGCAGCGCCTAGTACGATGAGACATTGCAACCCGAGAGGTTCGGCGTTGCCGCCGAAGCACCCCATGGATCATGGACGCATCGGCTCTGCATCAGGCTCACGAGAGGACCTCCGGAACGCACCGACCTCACCTGAGAATGAGGAGAGTGGAAAGGTCATAGCAGGAGAAAATTCGTCGAGTGCGATTTGAGTTGTTTGCGTTCGGATTCGGTCGGTGCCAGTCGCCGGGGGCAGGCGCAGGATCGAAGGTGAAGTGTCGGCGAGTTGCAGCGATTGTCGTTGCAATATCGGTGGCTTGCATCGGCATGGTTTCAGCACAGGTCGTGCTGCCGCCTGCGGCGCCGGTCGCGCCACCGTGGAACTCGCTGGAGGTGTTCGAACCCGTTCCGCTCGCGAAGCTGTGGGAGAGAGCCACGCTCGAGGGAACAGCCCCGGAGGACTTGCCGGTGTCGACCCGAATCCATCCCGGATACGAACCGCACGGACACCGCTCCGGTCCGTGGATGTTCTATCCCGGCCTGACGCTTGGGACTTTCTACGACAGCAACGTGTTCGCATCGAACACGACGAAGCGCAGCGACGTCGCCCTGCGCGTGCATCCCACGTTACGCGCCAATTCGCTCTGGGACCGGCATTCGCTGACGTTTCAGGCCGACCTCTGGTCGGCCTTCTACCGGGAGAACTCGGGGCTCGATTACACGGACGCCAGCATCAAGAGCCGCGCCCGGATCGACCTGACCCACGCATCGGCAATTCTGGCCAACGTCCGCGTGGCAAAGCTTCATGAGGGTGTCGGCAGTCTCAGTTCTCCGTCCGGCGCGGTCGAGCCCACGCCGTACAAGACGGCGTCGGGCGACGCGACCTACTGGCACCGGTTCAACCGGCTCACGGCCTCGGCCGGATTCCGTGCCGATACCTACGACTTCGGATCGACGCGCGCGCAGGACGGTTCGATCATTTCGCAAAGCAGCCGCGACGGTCAGGTCTACACCGGCCACGGACGGCTGGACTACGTGCTGTCGCCCACGCTCGGCCTGTTCGGCGCCGTGGAGGGAAACCGCCGGGACATCCGCGGCACGCCGGGCCGCACTCTCGATTCGGAAGGCTACCGGGTGCTCGGTGGCGTCAATCTGGAACTGTCGCGGCTGGTGACCGGCGAGATCGGCTTCGGCTACTCACGGCAGGACTTCGAGGCGGCGAGCATCGGCACGATCGAAGGTCCGAGCTACCGCGCGTTGCTGACCTGGAGTCCGACCCGGCTGATCGACATCCATTTCCGAGCCGAGCAGATCGTGACCCAGGCATCGGACACTGACGCGGCCGGTATCCGCGCCGACGCGATCCAGATCGGCCTCGACTACGAACTGCGACGCAACGTCGTGCTGTCGCTGTCGAGCACCTACGAACGGGACAAATTCTTCGGACAGCCGCGCCGCGACGAAGTCCTGTCGTCCACCGCCGAGCTCCGGTACCTGCTCAACCGGTTCGGGTCGATGTCGCTGCGGCACCGCTATCTCAATCGAGACAGCAATATCCCGTCATTCACCTACGACAAGCACGAGGTCGGCCTCAATGTTACGGCGCAGTACTGAAGACACGTCCGTACCGGCGCCAGCCGACTGGACGGCCAACACGTCGCGCATCAACGTGCTCGACCCGCGCGAGATCGCGCGGATCCTGCGTAGGCATATCAAGCTCGTCCTTGTCGTTCCCGTCGTCATGCTGCTGCTGGCGGCAGCGTTCGTGGCAACCGCCACCCCCACCTACACCGCGACGGTCAACATTTTCATCGATCCGCGCCGGTCGAACGTGGCCGAACCCACCACGCCGGTGCTGTCAAATTTCGGCACGGATGATTCCAGCATCGAAAGCCAGGTGCTGCTTATCCAGTCGCGCGCAGTACTGCGGCGCGTGGTGGACCAGCTCGGTCTCGCCGACGATCCGGAATTCTCTCCGCCGCCCGGTATCCTGGACCGGATCAAGGGCCTGTTCTCCAAGGGGCGCACCGGGGCCGATCCCGGCGAAGCCGCAAAGGCGCGCGCCGTGGAGGCGCTGAAGCGCCGGATCAAGGTGGTGCGCCAACGCGCGACATTCATCGCTGACGTCAGTGCGACATCTCTCGTGCCGGCAAAGGCTGCAACCATCGCCAATGCCGTTGCGGAAGCCTACTTCATGGAACAGGTGCGGTCGAAACACGACGCCACCAAAATCGCCGGTGGATGGCTCAACACCCAGATCGAGGGCCTGAAATCACGCGTTATCGCCTCCGAAAGGGCGGTTCAGGACTTTCGCAGCGCCAACAACCTGATTGCCGCGCAGGGCGTCACCGTCAATGACCAGCAGATCACCGATCTGAACAACAAGCTGATCGAGGCGCGCGTCCAGACCGCGGAGGCGCGCGCGAAGTTCGAGCAGGTTCGGGAGCTCGCAAGCAACGGAAACGATCCCGGAGCGGTGGCAGAGGCGCTGTCGTCGGACATCATCGCGCGAATTCGCACCCAGTACGCCGAACTCGCCAAGAGTGATGCGGAGCTTTCCACAAAGTACGGATCCCGGCATCCGATGGTCGAGTCGATGCGGGCGCAGCTCCGCAACACACAGCGGCTGATCAACGACGAGGTGCAGAGAATCCTGCAAAGCCGCAAGCACACATATGAGGTCGCGCGGGCGCGCGAGGATTCGCTCGAGCAGAGTCTGGACCGGCTGCAGAACGTATCCACGGAGTCAGGGCAAGCCCAGGTGACCTTGCGCGAACTGCAGCGCGAGGCGGACGCCAACCGCACGCTCTATGAGTCGTACATGGCGCGATATCGGGAAACCAGCGCGCAGGAAACCCTGGAGATGCCGGAGTCGCGCGTCATTGCGCGCGCGGAGGTGCCGCTTGCACCGTCCTTTCCGAGGATACCGCTGACGCTCGGCCTGTCGGTCATCATGGGACTTGGACTAGGCGCGCTGCTCGCCCTGATCGCGGACTATCTCGACAGGCGGGTCAAGTCGCCCGACCAGGCGCGCACCGCGACGGGCCTGCCCGGCATCGCATCGTTGCCGGCAATCGGCGTGCGCGAACTCGCCATGCTGGCGAGGCGCGGCCGCAGCGAGCTTGCCGGCTACGATCCCAGCTCGGCGCGGCTGTTGCCGGCCGGATTGCAGCCGCCGCTGATGCGCTACGCGGTCGACCAGCCGACCTCGGCGTTCGCAGAGGCCGTCCGCGCGATCCGGCTGGAGATCCAGCGCACCACACGGGTCAGGCCCCTTCAAGTCGTGATGGTGACCTCGGCGGTCGACAGCGAAGGCAAGACCACGCTCGCCGCCAATCTCGCGCTCTCGTTTGCGATGACCGGGGTCCGGACCGTTCTGGTTGACGGCGACCTGCGCAATCCCGAGATCACGCGATCGCTCTGCCCGCGGGTGCCGGCAGGCCTTGTCGAGACAACGATAGGCGATGTCCCGCTGCAGAAGGCAATCCTTGTGGAGCCGTCGACACGGCTCGCCATCCTGCCGGCTCCGCAGCCGAGGAATCCCGCGATCATCACCGAATTCGTTCCGTCCGACAGCATGGCCAGCATCCTCGGGCAGCTTCGCCATCATTTCGAAATGATCGTCATCGACGCGCCGCCCCTTATTCCCCTGATCGACAGCCGTGCGCTGGCGGAGCATGCGGATGGAATCCTCCTCGCGGTGGGCTGGGACCGCACTCCGCAGGACGTACTGACCCGCGCGGTGGAAATCCTTTCGCCGACGCTGGACCGCATCATCGGAACGGTGCTGACCCGCGTCGACCTCAACCGGTTGCGCTTCTACGATTCGTCCGACACCGCGATTTACACTGTGTCCTATCCGTATGGAGAAAGGCGGGTGCAGGAGGCGGCGCGATGAGACCGCGGCGGCGGATGATCCCGGGATACGTCCTGCCCGCGGGGTTGCAGCCGTGAGACTGTTGCTGGCTGCATTCCTCGCGCTCGCGGCTTCGGGTTCCGCGCTGGCCGACAGTTGCGCCAAGAGCCGCGATTACATCCTCGACAGTACCGATCTTCCACAACGGCCACAAACTTACAGGACGCTGTTCAAGGTCTGCCTGCAGACGCTCGAACTCTCCAACGTCCAGGATGCCTTCGTCCTGAAGACCGGCGGAATCGCGATCGTTCCCCGCAACGACAGCATATCCGCGACGGCGAGCACGCTCGCGCAGTTCTGTACGCGGTTTCCGAAGGGACATGCCCATTTTGTCGGAAGAAAGGAGCGGCGGCGGATGGCGCGGATATCAAGCGCGGTTGAATTCGGCGCGGTGCGATCGACTCCCTGCGCCCAGATCATGGGAGGCGGATGATGCACGGCCCGGCAGCGACGCAGCCGGCGGCGCTGGCCTGCGATGAAACGCGCCGGCAGCGGATGGTTCTGATATCCGATCACGACTATCGCACGCGGCGGCGCGCCAACATGCATCCGATTGCCGATGCGCTGGTGCGGCAAGGCCATGACGTGACGTTCATTTCTGTCCGTTTCAGCCTGCTTTCACGGATCAAAGGTGATTCACGAACCTTCCTGTGGAACCGCGCCAACCGGCCTGAAATGCATAATGGCGTGTGCTGCTACCTGTGGCGAACTGCAATCCATCCGTTTCATGTCCGCAAGCCCGGCCTCGCCGGACTGACGGCCGGACTCTACGGGGCTTACGCATCGTGGCCGAACCGGTTCATCGACGAATCTCTGCGTTCGGCTTCGAGCGTGATCGTCGAGTCCGGGCTTGGAGCGTTGCTGTTCAAGCGCATCCGCGCGCTCAACCCGTCTACAACGACAGTCTATGTCGCCTCGGACGACCTGGAAACGGTGGGTGTACATCCCTGCGTTCAGGCCCGGCTGGAGGGTTCCGCCGGTTGCATCGATCAGATCTGCCTGCCGTCGCCGAAAATGGCGCCGGGGTTCGCGTGGGCCGGCCGGCGAGTCTTCCATGTGCCACACGGTCTCGATACGAGCGACTTCAGAAGCGCCATGGCCAGCCCCTATTCTTCCGGGCTCAACGCCGTTTCGGTCGGCTCGATGCTGTTCGATACGGATGTCTTCGTGCGCGGCGCCGCGCGCCTGCCCGACGTGCACTTCCACGTGATCGGGCCCGGCACGTCGTTCGAGCCGCCCCCGAACGTCCGGCTTTACCCCGAGATGGCGTTTCGCGACACGATCGCGTTCATCCGCCATGCGGCTGTCGGGCTTGCTCCGTATCGCCCTGCTCCGGGCTGCAACTATCTGTGCGACACCAGCATGAAGCTCATGCAATACGAGCACCTCGGCGTGCCAGCCGTCTGTCCGACGTTCGCGGCAGGCGACCGCGACCATCGCTTCGGCTACTCGCCGGGCGACTGGCCGTCATTCGAAATGGCCGTTCGCAAGGCAATCGCTTGCGGCCGCAACGCCACACCGCGGAGCTTCCTGTCGTGGGACGACGTGGTGCGCCGCCTGCTCGACCCGCGTGCATTTCCCGATGCGACAATGCAAGGAGCCTGACCGATGGACTTTCGTGCGTCCGCGAAGAAGTACCTGCCAGCGCCGGTCATCGACATGCTGCGAGCAGCCCGCTACCGCTACGACACCTGGGCGTTTCCGCGGCACACGGTGTCCCGGCGTTACGGGCCGCACATCCTTCACATGAACATTCACGATCGCGTCGCCAAGGAATGGTACGATCGCGACTGGGATCTTCCACCCGAGTTCGACATCCTGCCGCTGTATGGTCTGCGGTCCGGCGCGCGCGTTTTCGACCTCGGTGCCCACCAGTGCCTGATCGCCATACTGATGTCCAAGGAGGTCGGACCGGCCGGCCAGGTCATCGCCGTCGAAGCCAACGGCCACAATGTCGGGGTGGCGCGCTGCAATCTCGACGAGAATGCCGCAGACAACGTCACCCTGGTGCATGCCCTGATCTCGAACGTCAACGGAACGGGGCATGCTGTGAACAGTTTCAATGCCAGCGGCTCGGCAAACGGCGGCCTGATCGGAAAGTCTACGGTGCCGTCGCTCAGCGTCGACGAATTGACACGTCGGCATGGCGTGCCCGACGTCGTCTACATGGACATCGAAGGGTTCGAGATTCAGGGCCTGGAGGGTGCAACAGACACGATTGCCCAACACGCCACCTGGTTCATCGAACTGCATGGCGATGACATCCTGTCCCGCTATGGGGCCCGGAACAGCGACGTGCTGCACTATTTCGATCCCGCCGTTTACACCGCGTTCGTGTGCCCCGATGAGCAAGGCGAATTCCGGCGGCTGTCGGAGACGGGCTCATTACCGACGCAACGGTGCTTCGCAGTCTTCGTCCCGCCGCGGCGCCTTGCGCTCGGGATGCTTTAGGGACGGCGCGTCAGATGGACATTGTGTACTACCGAAGCCCGTCCGGGAATTTCGGCGACGACCTGAACGAGCTGCTGTGGCGCGAGGTGATGCCGAAAGCGTGCTTCGATGCCGACGACGCAGTTCTGCTGGGCATCGGCTCGATCTTCCGCGACGACTTCCTGTCCGAACCGGTGACACGCGGCAAGCGCGTGTTCGTGCTCGGAAGCGGCGCCGGCACCGGCCCGCTGCCCCGGCTGTGGCCGCATCCGCAATGGCGGGTTCTGGCGGTCCGCGGGCCGCTGACCGCGCGCCTGATCGGGCAGCCCGGGTCGGACATCACGGATGCCGCGGCACTGCTCGCAACCACACCCGCGTTGCAACCTTCGCGCAACGGGCCCAGGGAGATCGCTTTCTTCCCACACTACAACTCGGTCGAGTACAGCCGCTGGCAGGAGGTCTGCGAGCTCGCAGGATTCATGTTCGTCGATGCGCGCCACCCGCCAGTTGACGTGCTCAACCAGTTGGGGCGTGCCCGCCTGGTGGTGACCGAAGCGATGCACGGCGCAATCGTCGCGGATGCGTTGCGGATTCCGTGGGTGCCCGTGGTGTGTTCGCCAGCCATCGTTTCGTTCAAGTGGGTCGACTGGGTCCGATCGATGGAAATGGAATACGACCCGATCGCGCTGCCGCCGAGTTCGGGATGGGAAGCGCTCAAGCACTTCAAGATTCGACTGTCGGGAGGCCGCGAAACGAGGCAACCGGGCGGAATGCCGAACGACATGGACCTGATCGACCAGTTCTACCGCCGCTACGGCGGCGACGCCGGGCCGTCCAGGCCGCAACCGATGCTCAACAGCTCGATGCGGTCGACCGTGGCGAAGGCGGTCGCCTCGTTCGACCGCATTGCCATGAATCGCGCCGCCGAGACACTCACCGAAGCGGCGGAGAGCCGCTCCTATCTCAGCGACGATCGCGTGTTCTCGAACCGGGTCGAACGGCTGTCGGAGGCGGTCGGCGAGTTGCGCCGTGCATTGATGGCCTAG
>CAZGSW010000008.1:0-12592 GCA_964528635.1 uncultured Rhodoplanes sp.
CGGAGCGCAGACAGGAAATCCTCCGGCACCGCCCTGTGTTCGCGGCAGGCGTCGAGCACGGTGTGAAACCGTGCGAACGGACAGCCGACGCAATTCGTCCGGAAATCGAGGAAGACACGGATGGTCGCGGGCCATAGCCGCATCACCTCGTCCACTGTCATATCGAAGTTGATCGGCGGCTCATCGACAGGCATGGCGTCAGCGTAGGTGGTAATGCCTGTCCTTCTTTGTGCTGGCGCAATCTCGCGAAAAGTTTGACGCGGGAAGAGCCGCAGGGAACCGGCCTTCGGTGCCGCCCGCCGAGCCTGCTGCGGGCCGCTGTGTTTTATTCGGCCGGGCGTGCGCTTGCTTTGTCGGCGGCGTGCAGCGGGACGGGCCTGGCCGCTTCCCGTGCGTCGCCGCCCAAACGGTCGCGCACCACGTAGCTGGGGCGGCGCTTCGATTCGATGTAGGTGCGTCCCATGTACTCGCCGATCACGCCGATGCCGATCAACTGGATGCCGCCCAGAAACAGCACCGTGGCGAGCAGGGACGCGTAGCCCGGCGTGTCGATGCCGTGAATGAGCGCGCGCAGGATGGTGTAGACCATGTACACGAAGGCGAACCCGGCGGTCAGCGTGCCGAAATAGATCCACAGGCGCAGCGGTGCGATGCTGAAGCTGGTGATGCCGTCGAGAGCGAAGTTCCACAGCCGCCACGGCGTGAACCGGGTGCGGCCCGCGCTGCGCGGTGCGCGTTCGTACTCGACGGTGGCGGTGCGGAAGCCGATCCAGGCGAACAGCCCTTTCATGAAGCGGCGCTGCTCCGGCAGCCGGCGAATTTCCTCGACAACGCGGCGGTCGAGCAGACGGAAGTCGCCCACATCTTCCGGAATCGCGGGCTCCGCGATCATGTTGTGGATGCGGTAGAACCAGCGCGCGCTCTGCCGCTTGAGGAACGTGTCGGTGGAACGGTCCGCCTTGTGGGCCAGCACGGTATCGAAGCCTTCTTCCCACTTTTCGACCAGCCGCGGGATCACCTCCGGCGGCTCCTGCAGGTCGACGTCGATCGGGATCACGGCGTCAACGTCGGTCTCGTCGAGGCCGGCCGACAGCGCCGCCTCCTTGCCGAAATTGCGCGACAGGTCGATGGCGCGGACGCGGGGGTCCGCTGCGACCGCCGCACGCAGCCGGTCGAGCGTGTCGTCGGTGCTGCCGTCGTTGACGAACACGAATTCGATGGCGTAGCCGCGCTGCTCCAGCGGCCGCAGGGCCGCCGACGCCGCAGCCAGAAACAGAGGAATGGCGTCGGCTTCGTTGTAGACCGGGACGATCAGAGCGATGGTCTTCATCGGTTGGGGGAGTTGCTAGCGCCGTTGCCAGATCGTGACCTTGGCAGGATAGGACGAAACGTCGACCGACTCCACGAGCTTGAAGCGATCCTGCCGCGTCATCGCGTCATGAATTCCGGCGATGCTGTCTGCGGTCCAGTTCAGCAGCGACATCGGCGCGCGCTCAAGCGTGTCGATCACGACGATGCGGTCCGCCCTTGTCTGCCAGATCCAGCCGAGCACCGCGCGCATCGTGCCCTCGCGCGATGTGTCCGCCGCCGGAAGCCGGGGGTGATCGACCGGCATCGGGCACCGGCAGGCCGCCCGGATCGGCCAGATGAACGTGGAGACGCCGATGCCGGTCGATATCACGCCGATGGTGGCAGCGCCCCTCATGCGATCCGAATAGGCGGCCACGATATCGTGATCGCGCGGCGCTCCGGAGAAGTGGCTCACATAATTCGTCGCCTGCGCGTGCGGAACGGCGCGAGCATGGGCGACGACAACGGCTGCAATCGCCGCGGCGGCGACAGCCGCGCGTGGGGCAGCGGTCAGGCGGGACGGGATCAGGCCGATCAGCACGCCGGCGCCGGCGCCGGCCAGGATCCAGAGCGCGAAGATCCAGGACGCCATGTAACGGCCCTGCGTGTTGGGATGGATCGTGACCGCTGCGGCAAACAGCACCAGCACGAGTGCGATCGCGATCGCGCCGGGCGCCAGCCTGCGGATGGAGGCGGTCGCGAGCAGAGCAAGCGCAATGGCAAGCCATGCGCTCCACGGCGCGGGATGCAGGCCGTTGGTCAGCACATCGCTGTAGAACTGCACGCCGTGCCACGGGTTGAAGGTGCGGGTGACCGGGGCGTTGGTCGGGCTGACCATCCCGACCAGCAGCGACAGCCGCTGCGGCAGCAGCCAGTAGATCGCGACCGGCAGCAGATGCCAGTACAGCAGGGCTCTGGCCGGGGCCGGCAGCCATGCCTCGAACGCGGCCCGGTTCCGGCGCCACGCGATCGCCGCACGAATGAACAGAAGCGCCCACAGCACGGTGGTGAGGTTGCCGGGAGGATAGAGACCCACCCGATGGCCGAACAGCATCACCGGTGCGGGACGGATGACGGTGATGGCGACCACGGCGGCAGCGACAACGGCAGCGGTCAGCAGCAGCGGGTCCTTCATGAGGCCGCGCCATGGTGACCGGACCGCGATATCTCGCCATGTCTGGCGGACGAACGGCACCCATTCGGCACGCGCCTCGATGGCGAATGCGATCGTCAGCGCGACGGCGGTGACCAGCCAGTAGTTGCCCTTCAGGAAGAACAGGAGGGTCAGTGCGATGGCGCAATTGCGCATGCGCGCCGCATCGTCCGGAGCGAGCCGCCAGTGCAGGTAGAAAGCCAGCACCAGTGCGGTCAGCGCCGCGCCCGGCACTTCGAGCATGACGTCGGCGCCAAGCGCCCGGAAGCCCGGGCTCGCGATCGCGAACGTGGCGGCGACTGCCGCAGCGGCGAGGCCCGCAGTCCGGTCCGCAAACAGGCGAAACGCGATGAACCCCGTCAGGGCCACCGCCACGGTCCAGCCGAGCAGGGCGGGCAGCACCGCGAGGCGGATGTCGAACCCGCCGAGCAGAAGCACCGGGGTCAGCGACAGCGCATAGAGCGGCGGATAGAAGCGGAGCTTGTCGAGATGCTTCAGCGCGCCGACAAGATCGAATGCCCGCAGCGACGCTGCGATATCGACCGCGGACAGATAATGCCCGTTGCGATCGTGGTCGGGGCCGCGCCAAAGGGCGCCGGGATCGTTGTAGTAGTCCGCAAGGCTCCAGCCGGCGAACGCGGCCGCAATGGCGACCAGGCAGATGGCCACGGCGAGATCGGTCCCGGTCCAGCGGCGCGGGGGCACTTCGGCAGGCATGACGGCGTCCGGTTGGGAGCGGCTCGGAATCCAGTGTCCCGATTTCGAAGTTCGCACAATTGTGCGGCACCCGCGGTTGCGAACTTCGGAATGAAGGACACTGGCAACTTGTTGATCCAGTGCGGCTTTGGTTCAGAACTCCGCATCGCGAACCCGCAGCAAGAATGATGCGGACTTCTGAACCGCCACACTGGCAGGCGCAAGGACTTGTAGCCGACCGGTGTGCGGCCTGCGAACTCATTTTGCGCGTGCTGTCCGGGCGGCATGACGCCGCTTTCGCTGCGGCAGTTGGTCCGCTGCAGCAGTCAGATGGCCTGATTGTGTGGACTCCGGCCGACGGAGGCGGCGTCAGGCCGCCTCCCGGCACCGCATGCCGTGTTCGCTCCCGAAGCCCCGCCGCGGCCTGCTATCCCACCTTGATGTTGGCGGTGCGGATCACGTCGCCCCACTTGGCGATCTCGTCGCGCTGGAACTTGGCGAACTGCTCGGGCGTGCTGCCGACCAGGTCGAGGCCCAGCGTCTTGGCGCGCTCCGCCACGTCGGGCTGCTTGAGCGCGAACGCGACCTCCTGCTGCAGGCGCGTGATTACGGCGGGCGGCGTGCCGGCGCGCACCACCATGCCGTACCAGTTCACCACCTCGAAGTTCGGCAGCGTCTCCTTCGCGGCCGGCACGTCCGGCAGCGCCGCCATCCGCGTCGGTCCCGTGGTGGCGATGGCGTTGAGCTTCTTCCCCTCGATGTGGGGCCGCGCGATCGCGAGTGCATCGAACATGAAGTTCACCTGGCCGCCGATCAGGTCGTTGAAGGCGGGCGCGCTGCCCTTGTAGGGCACGTGCCGCGTCTTGATGCCGGCCTGCAGGTTGAGAAGCTCGCCCGACAGGTGCGGCAGGCCGCCGTTGCCGCTGGAGCCGAACAGGAGGTCGCCGGGCTTGGCCTTGGCGAGATCGATCAACTCCTTGAGCGTGCCGGCCTTTACCGAGGGGTTGGCCACCAGCACGAAGCCGAGCGAGGCCACATGCGACAGCGGCGCAAAGTCGCGCGCCATGTCCATGCCGGGCTTGCCGGCGTAGAGCACCGGATTGACCGCGAGGTTGCCGGTGGTGCCGAACAGGATGGTGTGTCCGTCGGGATCGCCCTGCAGCACGCCCTGGGTGGCGATCAGGCCGTTGGCGCCCGGTCGGTTCTCGATCACGACGGGCTGGCCGAGCCGTTCCGACATTTTCGGGCCCATCAAACGGGCCAGGATGTCGATGCCGCCGCCCGCCGGAAATCCGATCACGATACGGACCGGGCGCGACGGAAATCCGGATTGGGCGATCGCGGGGCAGGCGAGCAGGGGCGCAGCCGCGGCTCCGGCCAGAAAGGTGCGTCGCGAGGTCAGGCGGGGCATCGGCGCTCTCCCGGTTGATGATGCTTGGTCTATGATGCTTGCCAGACCGAACCGGCGCAGGCATCATTGAATTGTCTCAAATGATGGGATTATTGATGGGCTGGGTCAAGTCTCTGGATCAGGGAGGGACAAGGTGACACAGAATGCGGCCCGCGCCTCCGGCGTGCATGTCTACGCAGGCACCGCAGGGCATTCGGCCTGGTTCAGCGAGGACGACGGCGAGACCTGGGTTCATCCGAACAGCCATTCGGGCATGTACCTGGAGCAGCGCGTCTGGGCGCTCGCGAGTCATCCGGGTGCGCCGGGACGCCTGTTTGCCGGCACCGATGCCGGCGTATTCCGCTGGGATGAGGCGACGGCGCGCTGGGTGCATCTGCCGTCGCCGATGAACGACGTGTGGTCGATCGCGATCGATCCCGCCAATCCCGATGTGCTGATCGCAGGGACGCGGCCGGCCGCGTTCTACCGCTCCACCGATGCCGGCAAGAGCTGGAAGGTGGTGACGCCGCCCGGCGTCATCCCGCTGTCCGACGTGAACGCGGGGCCGACGCGGGTGACGCAGATCCTGTTCGACCCGGTCGACGACGGAACGGTGTGGGCCTCGGTCGAGGTCGGCGGCATCTACCGCAGCAAGGACCGCGGCGAGACCTGGGAATACAAGGACAAGGGCCTGATCTCCGGCGACGTCCACGGGCTTGCGGTGGTCAAGCCGCCCGGCGGTGCCAAGGTGCTGCTCGCCACGACCAACCGCGGCCTGCATCGCAGCGAGGACAACGGCGAGACGTTCACGGTGCAGGAGCTGCCCGCGCCGTGGCCCTACACGCGCAGCATCGTGCCGCGCGCCGACAACTCCGGCGTGGTGTTCCTCGCCAACGGCAACGGTCCGCCCGGCAACGACGGCTTCCTGTTGCGCTCGCGCGATTACGGCAAGAGCTGGCACGACGCCAAACTGCCGGGGCCGCTCGAAAGCACGGTGTGGTGCGTTGCAACCAATGCGGACGATCCCATGCTGATCTTCGTCTGCACCAACCTCGGCGAGCTGTTCCGGTCCACCGACGGGGGCGAGACCTGGGTGCGCATGCCGCATGTGTTCGGCGAGCTGCGCGCGCTGCACTGGCGCAAGCTGCCGCCGGGCACGCGGCAGGCGGCCCATTCGGTGACGCGTCCGGTGGTGAAGGCCAGGGATCTGGGATGGGTGGCGGCATGAGCGCGGCGAACACGCAGGAGCAGGACGGACGCCCGCTCAGGGTCGGCCTGATGGTGCCGTCGAACAACACCACCATGCAGGTGGAACTGGCCAAATGGCTTCCGGCCGGTTCGGCGGTCACGACGGTGAAGATCCCGCGCGGACCGGGTCTCCTCACCAGGGAGGTGCTGCCGGCCTATCGCGACAGCGCCGTCGCGCTGGCCCGCGAGCATTTCTCGACCGACACCCACGATCTGATCGCCTACGGCTGCACCGCGGCGGGCTTTATCTCGGGCCCGGCCGGCGACGCCGAGCTTCAGGACAAGCTCACCGATGCGACCGGCCTGCCGGTGGTCACCACCGCGCGCGCCATGGTGAGCGCGCTGCAGAGCGACGGCGCAAGGCGCATCGCCGTGGTCACGCCCTACAGCGACATGGTGAACGAGCAGCTCACCGCGTTCCTCGCCGACGGCGGCATCGGGGTGGTGCGGCTCGAGACGTTCCGCGCGCCGGACGTGACCGCGCTCGGCAGGATCACCGCCGAGCAGGTGCGCGATCTGGCGCGTGCCACCATGGGACCGGATTGCGACGGCATGTTCATCGGCTGCTCGCAACTGCCGACCCACGCGATCCTCGACGGCCTGCACGCCGAGTTCAAACGGCCGACGTGGTCTTCGATCTGCGCCACGGCGTGGGATGCGAGGCGGCTGCCGGTCGCCGCGTAAGCAAGCATTCCCGGCAAGAGCCGCAATGCAGCGGTCCGCCGGACAACGACAAGGGAGGAATGAGATGCCGATGTTTCGTCAGGCTGCGGCCGCTGCACTGGTGACCCTGCTGGCACTGCCGGCCGCGGCGCAGAATTTCCCGGATCGTCCGATCCGTCTTGTGGTTCCTTACGGGACCGGCGGCATCACCGACATCACCGCGCGGATCATCGCGCCGGCCATGGCCGATCAGCTCAAGCAGCAGGTCTATGTCGACAACCGGCCGGGCGGCGCCGGGATGATCGGCTTCGGCGCGGCTGCGACCGCTACCCCCGACGGCTACACCATGGTGCTCGCCACCACGGCGCTGGCCGCCAATCCGATCCTGTTCCAGTCCATCCCGTACGATGCGCGCAAGAGCTTCACGCCGATCAGTCTGGTCGGCGTCGTTCCGATGGTGGCGGTGGTGCCGGCGTCCTCGCCGGTCAAGTCGCTCAAGGAACTGGCCGAGCTTGCCAAGACCAGGAGCAGCGAGACCAATTTCGGCTCCGCCGGCAACGGCACCGACAACCACCTGACTGCGGAGCTGTTCAACCACCTCGCCGGCATCAAGGTCACCCACGTGCCGTATCGCGGCGGCGGGCAGGTGATGACGGATCTGGTGGCCGGGCGGCTGACCTACGTGTTCGCGACGCTGCCGACGGCGCTGCCGTTCATTTCGGACGGGCGCCTGCGCGCGCTTGCGACCACCGGGCAGGAGCGCAGCAAGGCGCTTCCCGACGTGCCGACGGTGGCGGAGGCCATGCTGCCGAACTTCTCGCTGTACGCCTGGCTCGGTCTGTTCGCTCCGGCCAACATTCCCGCGCCGGTTCACCAGCGGCTCAACCAGGCGGCGGTGGCGGCGCTGAAAAATCCGGAAACGGTGGCGCGGCTGCAGAAGATCGGCCTCGAGATCAGGGGCGGGTCGCCGCAGGAGCTCGCCGGACACCTCGATCGCGAGCTTAACCGCTGGGCCGACCTCGCCAAGAGCGTGAAGATCGAAGTGTCGAAGTAGCGCGCGCTATCCGAGCGCGCGGGCGGGGCGGGCGCCGCCGGGCTGTTCCAGGGCGATCAGCCGGCAGGCCTCGCCGGCGGCGGCCATGACGTGCTCTGCCAGCGCGTGGCGGTCCTTGGCTCGCACGCGATGCGATTCCGTCGCGATGCCGAGGCTGCCCAATACGCCGCCCTGTGCGTTCAGCAGCGGGGCCGCGACTCCGAGGATGCCGGGGCGGAACTCGCCGACGGTGACGCTGTGCCCGGCATCGCGGATGGTTTTCAGCGTCGCGCGAAACGCGTCCCAGTCCGCACCGAGGCCGGCGCCCGCGATGGCGGTGCGGTGCCTGGCGAACAGCGCGCGCAACTGGTGCGGCGGCAGGTGCGCGAGGATGACCTTGGAGGCGGCGCCGGCGAACAGCGGACGGCGCTGGCCGCGGCTGAACAGGCCGGGCGGCGCGCCTGCGGCCGGAACGTCGTCGACGCACATCACCGTGCCGCTGAACAGCACGGACAACAGCACGCTGTGGCCGGTCTCCCTGGCCAGCCGCCGCATCGGCGGGCCTCCGCCGATCGTGACCGGATCGCACAGCCTCATGGTGCGGTCGAGTTCGATGACCCGCGGCCCCAGCATCCAGGCGCCGCCGGCGACCGGCGTCAGCAGGCCGGCGTCCTGCAGAACCTTGATGTAGCGGTAGCAGGTCGAGCGCGACGTGCCAGAATAGCGGATCAGGTCCTCGGTCGACCAGGCCGGCGCAGTCGCGGTGAAGACATCCAGCAGCGCCAGCATCTTTTCCAGGCTGCTCGCACCGCGATCTGAAGAAAATCCCGCCATGCTGGACAATCCAATATCATGGTTCTAGTGTGGCGGTTCAGAAGTCCGCATCACTCTTGCTGCGGGTTCGTCATGCGGACTTCTGAACCAAAGCCACACTAGATCAACACGTTGCTAGTGTCCTTCGATTCCGAAGTTCGCAAACAAGGGCGCCGCACAATGGTGCGAACTTCGGAATCGGGACACTGGCGTGCGCGGAATATCCCGGCCCGCGCGCCGGCCGAGGGAGGAATCCCGCCGATGGATGAAAGTAGTATTGCTCACGCGCGCCCTCGCTCAAGAGCCGGGACGGTGTGACGTTGCCCGGCCGCCTCACCATATATTCGGCCGCCGAGCGCCGGTACTGCGAGCCGCTGCTGCGCGGGTTCTCGGAGCGTCATCCGGATATCGGGATCGATTTCGTTTTCGGCATCAGCACCGAACTGCACCGCCGCTTTCTGGAGGAGACCGCCGGTGGCGCCGCCACCGCCGACCTGTTCTGGAGCAGCGCCATGGACCAACAGTTGGCGCTGGTGCTGGACGGCCATGCCCGTCCGCACGGCGTCGTCCACGCGCTTCCGGCCGGCGCCGACTATCGAGGGCTCGCGGTCGCCACCACCTGCGAGCCGCTGTTCACGCTGAGCCGCGATGGGCAGGCGAACGCCGGTTCCGCCGGCGAGGTCGCGGCATTGATCGAAGCGGACCCGTCGCGATTGGCCGGGCGCGTCGTCGTGCCGGACATCGAGACCAACGGGCTCGGCTTTCTCGCCATGGCGTGGTGGGCGCTGACCGATCCGCAGTTCGACCGCCTGTGCCGGGCGCTCGAGGCCGCCGCGCCGCGCACCGCAGGATCGGCGCCGGCGCTGATCGCGGCGGTGTCGGAGGGCGCGGCGTTCGCGCTGCATCTGCTGGGTGCTTACGCAAAGCGCGCGGTTGCGGCCGATCCGGCGCTTGCGCTCGCACCGTCCGCCACACCGTCCATGGCGGTGGCGCGCGTCGCCTTCGTGCCGCGCGGCGCGGCCAATCCCGAGGCCGGTTCGGCGTTTCTCGCCTACATGCTCTCGCCGGAGGGCCAGGCGGCGATCGGGGAGGCGGGCCTGTTTCCGATCCTCGGCGGCCAGGAGCGGGCCGTTGCCGCGATCCCGCTCGACGACCGGTTCACCCGCCTGCTTGATCCCTCGTTTCGCGCGTCGGTGCTGTCGCGCTGGAGGCGGGCTGTCGGACGCAACGAAGATTTGAACAGGAGGAAAACCGCATGACCACGATCGATCGCCGCTCGCTGCTGCTGGGTGCAGCCCTCACTCCGCTGGCCCTGACCGGCCGCGCATCCGGTCAGTCCAACTGGCCCGGTCAGGTCGTCAAGATCGTGGTGCCTTTCGCGCCGGGCTCGTTCACTGACGTGTCCGCGCGCCTTCTCGGGCAGGAGCTGACCGAGCAGATCGGACAATCCGTCATCGTCGAGAATCGCGGCGGCGCCGGCGGCACCGCGGGCACGGTTGCCGTGGTGCGCGCGGCGGCGGACGGACACACGCTGCTGCTGACCGACAACTCGCTGTCGATCTCGCCGGGCCTTTATCCCAAGCTGCCCTACGATCCGGTCAAGGATCTGGCACAGATCAGCCGGATCGCCGACTCGCCGTCGATCCTGATGACCAGGAACGGGCTGGGGCCGAAGACGCTGGCCGATCTGGTCGCGCTCATGAAGCAGAAGCCCGGCGGAGTGACGTTCGGCTCCGGCGGTCCCGGCTCGTCCGCTCACCTGGCGATGGAACTGCTCCTCAACGTCTCCGGCACGAAGGCGTTGCACGTGCCGTTCCGCGGGGTTGCCGCCGCCATCGCCGACGTGATCGCAGGCCGTGTCGACATGGCGATCGCGAGTCTGGCTTCCGGCGTCGCGCACACCAAGGCCGGCACACTGGTCGGACTGGCCGTGTCGGGCGACAAGCGAAGCCAGTTGCTGCCGGACGTTCCGACCTTCGCCGAAGCGGGCCAGCCGCGCTACGACATGTCGTACTGGTGGGGTGTCGCAGCGCCGGCCGGAACGCCGCGTCCGGTGATCGACCGGCTGAATGCGGAAATCGTCAAGGCTTGCCAGAAACCGCGACTCCGCGAAGCGTTCCTCAAGAGTGCAGCGCTCGCCGTGACCTCGACGCCCGAGGAGATGACCAAGTTCTTGGCCAGGGAGATCGAAGTCTGGCGCGGCGTCATCAAGACCGCCAATGTCACCATTCAGTAAGCGGATACCGACAGCAGGGAGAGACAGTTGAGTCACCAGAGCGAGCCGGCACCGGCGTTCCGCGCGCCGCCGAAGTCATGCGACGCGCACTTCCATGTGTTCGGTCCGGCCGACAGGTATCCGCACGGCGGCGTCAACGAAAAGCTGCGCTACACGCCGCCGTACGCGCCGCTGTCCGAGTACATGGAACTGGCGAAGCATCTCGGCATGGAGCGCTTCGTGTTCGTGCAGCCGAGCGCCTACGGCCGCGACAATTCCTGCATGCTCGATGCCATGCGTGAGGTCGGCATCGACAGGTGCCGCGGTGTCGCCGACGTGGACGAGGATGCGCCCGACTCGCTGCTGGCCGAGATGAACAAGGCCGGCGTGCGCGCCGTTCGCATCAACCAGTCTCCGGTCAAGCAGCCCGAGGCCGGCTTCGCGGAGATGTGGAGCAAGCGCATCATGCGGATCGACGCGCGCTGCGCCGAGCTTGGCTGGCACGTCGACTTCCTCAACCCAGGCTGGCTGACGGAGGAGTTGCTGCCGGTATTCGGCAAAATGAAGTGCTCCTTCACGGTGGCGCACATGGGCATGTTCCTGGCGAAGGACGGTCCGCAGCAGCGCGGCTTCCAGAAGATGCTGGACGTGCTGCGTCACGGCGACGGCCGGATGTGGATCAAGTTCACCGGCACCTACCGGATGGCGACCTTGCCGGCGATGGCCGATGCGCTGCCGATGGCGCGGGCATTGATCGAGGCGGCGCCGAACCGGCTGATCTGGGGCAGCGACTTTCCGCACCTGTCGTTCGCCGACAAGGTGGGCTCGACGCAGTTGTTCAATCTGCTGGCCGGCTGGGCGCCCGACGACGCAACGCGAAAGCGCATCCTGGTCGACAATCCGGCCGAGCTGTTCGGGTTCTGAACGGCGGGCCACCGCGGGGCGGGAAGCCGGAGCCGCAGGGACAGCGGTCAGGCGCCGCCTTCGATCCGCACGATGGCCGGTCCTGCCTCGATCCGACCGATGATCGCGGCGTGCGGGTAGCCGTCCGCCACGATCGTCCGCAGGATGTCCGGCGCGCGGTCCGGCGCGCAGGCAACCAGCAGGCCGCCGGAGGTCTGCGGATCGGTCAGCAGATGGCGCTTCCAGTCCGGCATGCTGTCGGCAAGCCGGACGCTCTCGCCATAGCTCGCCCAGTTGCGGTGCGACGCGCCGGTCACCGCATCCTGCTGCGCCAGCGTCGCGGCGTCCTTCAGGAACGGCAGCGCGGCAAAATCGACGGTCAGCGTCGCGTCGGAGCCGCGCGCCATTTCGAGAGTGTGTCCGAGCAGGCCGAAGCCGGTGACGTCGGTTATCGCGTGCACGGCCGCGTCCTTCGCAAGCCTGGCGCCGACCCGGTTGAGCAGCGTCGTGGTGGCGATCATCTCGGTGTAGCCCTCTGGCGCCAGCACGCCCTTCTTGATCGCGGCGGAATAGATGCCGACGCCGAGCGGCTTGGTCAGGATCACCGCGTCGCCCGGCTTCGCGTCGGCGTTGCGGCGGATCTCCTCCGCCTTGCAGGTGCCGATCACCGCGAGGCCGTACACCGGCTCCGGGCAGTCGATCGAATGCCCGCCGGCGACCGGAATGCCGGCCGCCGTGCACACCGAGCGGCCGCCCTCCAGGATCATCCGCACCGTCTCCGGCGCGATCTTGTCGACCGGCATGCCGAGGATCGCGAGCGCCATGATCGGCGTGCCGCCCATGGCATAGACGTCGGAGATCGCGTTGGTGGCGGCGATCCGGCCGAAGTCGTGCGGGTCGTCCACCATCGGCATGAAGAAGTCGGTGGTGGCGATGATGCAGGTGCCGTCGTCCTGCTTCCACACGGCGGCGTCGTCGCCGGTCTCGATGCCGACGATCAGCTGCTTGTAGGGATTGACCGCGGGACTGCCGGACAGGAGCTGCTGCAGCACGGACGGCGCGAGCTTGCACCCGCAGCCGCCGCCGTGGGCGAGGCTGGTGAGACGGACCTGCGGCACGTTCATGCAA
>CAZGSW010000008.1:12692-25474 GCA_964528635.1 uncultured Rhodoplanes sp.
GCGTTCACCGCCCGCCTCATCGCTGCCTGACGATCTCGAACACGTAGAGATCGTCTCTCTTGTCTTGGCTGCGCAGCCTGTTTCCGGTCTGGTTCACGAAATGCGGCACGTCGATCACGGTGAGCGGGTCGGTGCATTCGAGCACGAGAACGCCGCCGACCGGAACGTCCCGCAGCGCCTTCCTCGCCCGCAACACCGGGATCGGGCAGCGCAGCCCGCGCAGATCGAGGACCTTCTCCGTCATGCCTACGGTCTGCGCCGTTGGTTGCGGCGGCGCAAGTCCGCCGCCGCGCCGGGGCAGGGGATCGCGCGCTACACCGCGATCTCGCGCGCCGTGATCGTGTAGCGGAAGTTGTCCGGATCGAGGCAGTCGAGCCGCATCGCCGCGGTCTCCGCCTGCGGATACATCAGGAACTCAAGCGCAGTGCCGGACGATCCCGGCAGCACGACATCGTGCGCGAAGTTGTAGGCGAGCCAGTTGCCCTCCCACGAGCCGAACAGCGCCGCGCGCGCGGCCGCCACCTTCGCGTCGTTCGCCGCGAGGTTGCCCGGAGGTTCCTCGAGCATGACCTTGCGCACGTCGGCCGGATCGACCGCGACCCAGCCGAATCCGGCGAGATAGACCTCGGCGCGGCAGTGCTGCGCCTTGGTGACGTTGGCCGAGCCTGCGCCGAGACTCTTGTATCCGAACCGGGACGGCGCGACGCGCAGGCCGTAAACGTCGCGCGCCGGCAATCCTGCCGCGCGGGCAAGACCGACGTAGAGCGCGTTGAGGTCGGCGCACTTGCCGGTCAGATTGCCGGACTTCAGCATGGCGGCGATGTCGCCGATCCCGCAGCCGCGGGTCTGCGGATTGCGGGCGCTGTTCTCCACGACCCAGTGGTAGATCTTCTGCGCCTTCTCCATGTCGTTCGTGGCGCTGCCTACGATCCTGTCGGACGTCTCCTTGACGATGCCACCGGTCGGGATCAGCGCGGTCGGTTCGGTGTAGAGCGTGCGGTCGGCGGCGGACAGTGCGGCGGCCGTTCCCGGCTTCGAGAGGTCTTGCGCACGGTCCTGCGCCGAGATGGCGCTGACGATCTCGAGCGTGGGCGCCTTCTCGGAGGCATCCCACTCGGCATGCACGAAGGCCGCGCCATATTTGGCGTCCTTCCTGAGCGAGACCGCCCGGGCGTTGGTTTTCCATTTGCTCTGGCCGGACTTGAACCACTCGCCCTCGTTGACCGAAGGCACCGGAACCCAGACGTGCGTCGTGCCTTGCGGCTTCGCGATATCGATTCTGGTGACGATCTCGAAGTTCCGCCATCCGGAAGGTTTCGGTGCGAACGCCGCCTGCGCGTTGGCGATTCGCGGCAACATCGCGGCGGCCGAGATTGCGGCGCCCGCCTTCATCAGGTCTCGTCTGTCGAGTGTCATGGCCTGTCCTCCTTGTTCATCGCTTTGCCGTCGGTTGTGTGTTGCGTGCATCTGTCGCGCGGATCGTTGCGGGCCAGCTCCGGCGACTTGAGGGCCTGCGCGATATCGAGGCGGTCCCATTCGAGATCGCGTTCGACGAGAAGCCGCGGCAGCAGGCCGGCATCGAGAACGTAGGTGGTCGGCAGGATCTCGACGCCCCATGCTTTCGCGACCGCGCGGTCGCGATCGAGCAGGATCGGAAAGCTCACCGGAGTTTTTTCGAAGAAGCGGCGCACGCGATCGTCCGGCTCGTTGACCGATATGGCGACAACGCGAAACGCCGCCCGGCTGCCTTCACGCGCGATCAGGCGTTCCAGCGCCTGCATTTCCGGCCGGCAAGGCTCGCACCAGGTCGCGAAGAAGTGCACCAGCAGGGTGCGGCCGCCGTACCGATCGAGCGAATGCCTGCTGCCGGCCGTGTCGGCCAGCACAAAGTGCGGCTTTCGAACGCCGTGCAGCCCGCAGAATGCGTCTGCCGAATCGCGCGGGGTCTGGAGAGGCGACGCGGCCGGCAGGCCGGGCGAGGATGCCTGTGCTGCCGGGGGTGCAAGAAGCAGCAGGTACACCGCCGCGAAGGCCACCGCCCGGCTTGAGGCGGTTGCAGGCTTCGAATCGGTCGATGTGCCCCGTAACTCGGGAGCGGTGCGCGGCACCACGCCTGAACTGTGCAAGCGAGCCGCGATTTGCGTCAACGTCCGCTCGTACAAATTCCCGTGAAGCCAGGATGTCTGGTTTGCGGGTCATGCAGCAGGCGCAACGTCTCAGGCTCAGGAACAGACGCGAAAGCGTCAGGCGACAAGCGGCCGGACGACGAAAGCGTGCGACGGAACCGTGTCGCGGCGAGGCGATTTGTGCGCTGCAAGATGCTTCACGCATGTGCACTGCGCATGGCACCGTTGTTTGACTTTAGAATAAGCAAAAAATACGCTCGTCACACGAACGTCCAGTGTTCGGACCGTCCCCCGGCGGGGGCCAGCAGCGAGGAAACGTCTCATGAACATGGAGCTCTCGCGGCGCTCCTTTATGAAGGGCGCCAGCGCGGGTTTGGCCGGTACATCTTTGGGCGCGCTTGGATTTGGTGAAATCGAAGCGGCACACGCAGCGGCGATCCGGCCATTCAAACTCGCGCAGACGAAAGAGGCACGCAGCTCGTGCCCGTACTGCGCTGTCTGTTGCGGCATGATGATCTTCTCGGCGGAGAGCAAGACCGAGAAGGGCAAGCTGGAGGTCACCCACATCGAGGGCGACGTCGACAACCCGGTGAACCGCGGCACGCTGTGCCCGAAGGGTGCCGGCGCGATCGACTACATCAGGTCGAAGACGCGTGTGAAGTACCCGATGTACCGCAAGGCCGGCTCCGACAAGTTCGAGCGCGTTTCCTGGGACTTCGCGATGGACCGCATCGCGAAACTCATGAAGGAAGATCGCGACGCCAACTTCGTCGAGACGAACAGGGACGGCGTGACAGTCAACCGCTGGCCGAGCATGGCGTTCCTGTCGGGCAGTTCGGTGACGAACGAGACTGGCTGGGTGACCTACAAGGTCGCACGCGGTCTCGGCATGCTGCAGATCGAGAACCAAGCAAGGATATGACACGGACCGACGGTGTCCAGTCTGGGCCCAACATTCGGTCGCGGTGCAATGACCAACAGCTGGACGGACATCGGTAACACCGATCTCGTCTGGATCATGGGTGGTAACGCCGCTGAGGCGCATCCCTGCGGGTTCAAGTGGGTCACGGAAGCCAAGCACAACCGTGGCGCAAGGCTGATGGTGGTCGATCCGCGGTTCACGCGGTCGGCGGCGGTTGCGGATCATTACTCGCCCATCCGGGCGGGGACCGATATCGCCTTCCTGTCGGGCGTCGTGAACTACCTGCTGGCGAACGACAAGATTCACAAGGAGTATGTGCGCCACTACACGAACTCGTCGTACCTCGTGAAGGAAGGCTATGCCTTCAACGAGGGCCTGTTCTCCGGCTATGACGAGGAGAAGCGCGCTTACGACCGCAGCTCCTGGGAGTACGAGATCGGACCGGACGGCTTCGCCGTACGGGACATGACGCTCGAGAACCCGCGTTGCGTGTTCCAGTTGATGAAGAAGCACTTCGAGCGTTATACGCCCGAACTGGTTTCTCGCGTCACTGGCGCGCCGCGCGACAAGTTCCTGAAGGTCTGCGAATGGGTCGCCTCCACCGCCAACGGTGAGAAGGCGATGACCATCATGTATGCGCTCGGCTGGACGCAGCATTCGCACGGTGCGCAGAACATCCGCACTGCGGCGATGATCCAGTTGCTCTGCGGCAACATCGGTATTCCCGGCGGGGGCGTGAACGCGTTGCGCGGTCACTCCAACGTGCAGGGCATCACCGATGTCGGAACGCTCACGGCTGCGATTCCAGGCTATCTGGCGTTGCCGCTCGATAGCGAGCCGACGCTCCAGTCCCACCTGGTGAAGCGGCAGTTCAAGCCGCTGCAAGCCAACCAGACCAGCTACTGGCAGAACTATCCGAAGTTCTACGTCAGCTTCCTGAAGACGTACTTCGGCGACAAGGCCACCAAGGACAACGAGTTCGGCTATCAGTGGCTGCCGAAGCTCGACGTGGCCTACGACTGTCTGCGCATGTTCGACGTCATGCATCAGGGCAAGACGACGGGCCTGCTCTGCCAGGGCTTCAACCCGCTGATGTCGATTGCCTACAAGAACAAGAACATCGCGGCGCTGTCGAAGCTGAAGTTCCTCGTCAGCATGGACCCCATCGAGACGGACACCGCCCGGTTCTGGGAGAACCATGGCGAGTTCAACAATGTTGAAACCGCCAAGATACAGACCGAAGTGTTCATGCTCCCGGTGACGGCGTTTGCCGAAGAGGATGGCAGCTTCACCAACTCGAGCCGCTGCATCCAGTGGAAGTGGAAGGCGGCGGACCCGTACTTCGAGTCCCGGAAGGACATCGAAATCCTTTCGGATCTCTTCCTGCGTATCCGCAAGCTCTACGAGAAGGATGCCGGCAAGGGCGCCGAGCCTTTGATGGCCATCGACTGGAGCTACAAGGACCCGATGCATCCCTCGCCGGACGAGTTGCTGAAGGAACTCAACGGCAAGGCATTGGTGGACCTGAAGGATGCGTCAGGCAATGTGGTGCGCGCCGCAGGCCAGCAGCTCGCCAGCTTCGGCGAGATGCGGGACGACGGTTCGACGACCGGCTCGATGTGGATTTACACCGGTGTGTATGGTCCTTCGGGCAACTTCGCGCAGCGTCGTGACAACAGCGACCCCTCCGGCCTCGGAGTCTACGGAAACTGGGGCTTCTCATGGCCGGCCAACCGCCGCATTCAGTACAACCGCGCTTCGGCGGACCCGCAGGGCAAGCCATGGAGCGAGGCCAAGAAGTACATGTACTGGGACGGCAGCCGCTGGACCGGTCCGGACGTGCCGGACTATGTCCCGACCATCCCGCCGGAGCGCGCCACCGGGCCGTTCATCATGAACCCGGAGGGTGTCTCGCGACTCTGGACCCGCGGCTTGATGGCCGACGGTCCGTTCCCCGCTCACTACGAGCCGTTCGAGTCGCCGGTGGTCAATCCGGTGTTCCCGAAGGTGAGGGGCAACCCGGCAGCGCGGGTGTTCAAGGGCGATATGGAGGTGTTCGGCGACGCCAAGCAGTTCCCGATCGTCGCGACCACCTATCGCCTGGTTGAGCATTTCCACTACTGGACCAAGAGCGTCCACGCGAACGCGGTCATGCAGCCCGAGTTCTTCGTGGAGTTGTCGGAGCAACTCGCCCAGGAGAAAGGCATCAAACCCGGACAGATGGTCCGCGTCTGGTCCAACCGCGGCGAGGTCAAGGGCAAGGCCGTCGTCACCAAGAGGATGGTTCCGCTCCAGATCGACGGAAAGACCGTTCATCAGGTCGGTCTGCCGCTCAACTTCGGCTTCATCGGCGAAGCCAGGAAGGCTTCGCCGATCAACACACTGACGCCGCCCGTGGGCGACGCGAACGCGCAGACGCCGGAGTTCAAGGCGTTCCTCGTCAATATCGAGCCCATCACCGGGCCGGTGGCATAAGGGGAGGGCAACGGCATGTTTCCCCCTATTGCAAACCCCAAACCCGAACCGATCCCTCCGAAATTCGGAGACAAGGATCTGATCCGCCGATCGGCCTCTTCCGTCACGCCGCCGGACAAGCGGCTGACGGCGGTCGCGAAGCTGATCGACGTATCGAAGTGCATCGGCTGCAAGGCGTGCCAGGTCGCATGCCTTGAGTGGAACAATCTGACCGAGGAGGTCGGCATCAACGTGGGGGTCTACGACAACCCGCACGACCTGACGCCGAACACCTGGACGCTGATGCGCTACACCGAATATGAGAATCCGGAATCCGGCAATCTCGAGTGGCTGATCCGCAAGGACGGCTGCATGCACTGCCAGGACCCGGGTTGTCTCAAGGCGTGCCCGGCGCCGGGCGCGATCGTGCAGTACTCCAACGGGATCGTCGATTTCGTGAAGGAGAACTGCATCGGCTGCGGCTATTGCGTGAAGGGCTGCCCGTTCAACATCCCGCGCATCTCCAAGGTCGACCACAAGGCCTACAAGTGCACGCTTTGCTCCGACCGCATCGCGGTCGGGCAGGGGCCGGCATGCCAGAAGGCGTGTCCGACCCAGGCGATCGTGTTCGGCACCAAGGACGAAATGAAGCAGTGGGCCGACCTGCGCATCAAGGACCTGAAGTCGCGCGGCTTCAAGAACGCCGGACTGTACGATCCGCCCGGCGTGGAGGGCACGCACGTGATGTACGTGCTGCAGCACAACGACAAGCCGCAGATTTATGCGGGACTGCCCAACAATCCGACGATCAGTCCGGTCGTGGAATTGTGGAAGGGTGCAACCAAGTACGCAGGCCTCGCCCTGATCGGCGTGACCGCGGCATTCGGGTTCATGCACCACGTGCTGTCAGGTGCAAATCGCGTGTCCGATCAGGACGAGGAGAACGCCAAGCGTCTGGCCGGAGGTAAGTAGCCATGGCCGATAAGTATGAGGTTGCCCCGGGTGATCAGGTTCACCCGGGGGATCCGGTGGTCGTCGACCGCTATACGACGGGCGCGCGGATCAATCACTGGATCACGGCGGCAAGTCTGGTGCTGCTCGCCCTGTCCGGTCTCGCGTTGTTCCACCCGAGCCTGTACTGGCTCACCGGCCTGTTCGGCGGGGGGTCGCTGACGCGCATGATCCATCCGTGGTTCGGCGTGATCCTGTTCTTCGGCTTCTGCGGGCTGTTCCTGCGGTTCTGGAAGCTCAACCTCTGGGAGCGCACGGACAACGTCTGGCTAGGCAAGGTGAAGGACGTGTTGACCGGGCACGACGAGAATCTGCCGGAGGTCGGCAAGTACAACGCCGGGCAGAAGATGGTGTTCTGGTCGATGTCCATGCTGATCATCGTGCTGATTTCCAGCGGAATCGTGATCTGGGATCAGTATTTCGGCCCCTATTTCACGGTGGAACAGAAGCGTATCGCCGTGCTGGTCCACGCCGTTGCGGCGGTTCTGGCGATCTGTGTCTGGATCGTCCACGTCTATGCCGCGATCTGGGTGCGCGGCACCATCAGCGCCATGACCAGGGGGCAGGTGACGGGCGGCTGGGCGTGGCGCCACCACCGCCGCTGGCTCAAGGAACTTGTGACGGGAAAGCCGGCGAACTGAGCGCGCGGAAAAATTCTGAGAGGCGCTACGGGCCGTGTCCCGGCGCCTCTTTTTTGTTGCAGCGCATTTGGGATTGATCTGGCGAAGTTCAAGAGCGGCTTTGCGATGCGATAAGAGATGGCTCTGTTTCAGCAGATGCAGATGCCGGCTGAATTAACTGGCCCGCGGAAGCCGGCCAGATTATTCTTACAATAAGTAAAAACGAGTGGTGCCGTTTGTCTTGGCATCGCGCGTCGACGCGTTGTGTGGCCCGGGGGGTTCGTGAGGTTCTGCCATGTCCGGCCTCAGGGATATTGAGCCCGACCCGAGCGTCATCGGGACCGTCGCCAAGCCGCCGTTCGCGCAGCTTCCCGATCCCGTCCGTGTCCTGTCGAAGCGCGCCGAGCGGTTTCGTGCCGTCGCGGTGGGCCATCCGCTGGAAGGCTATTTGCGTTTCCTGGCGGACCTGACCGAGGGGCAGGTTTCGAGCCTTGCCGCGCTGCCCGAACCCGTCATGCCGACAGGCGAAGCCATCGCGAGAGCGACACAGCACGCCATGCCGCCGCTCGACCGTAGCAGCTTCAGACCGGATGCGGCCTTCGATGCAACGCTCGAACAGCTCGTCTCGCTCGCCGATGCGATTGAAATGCCGGCCGATGCATACGAGGCGCTGCAGCGTCTCAAGGGTGCCGATGCGGTCACCCGGGATCTCATGATCGGAAACGTGCTGGCCGATGCAATCCCGGTCGAGGCGCTGGCGGAGCATGTGTTTCTCGCCGCTGCGCTGCAGGTGCATTTTGCCCGAATGGCGCAGCGCCTCGACCATAAAACGCTGGTTGCGGTTGGCGATGGGGCTTGTCCGAGTTGCGGCGGTCCGCCGGTGGCGTCGATCGTCGTCGGCTGGCCGCACGCGGCGGGCAGCCGGTACTGCTGCTGCTCCCTGTGTGGCACGCTTTGGAACTTCGTGCGCTCGCGCTGCACCGTTTGCGGATCGACAGACGAGATTGCGTTCCAGGAGGTCGACGGCGGCAGCGGCAACATCAAGGCGGAGACCTGCGGGTCATGCCGCAGCTACAGCAAGGTTCTCTATCAGCAGAAGGATCCGGCGCTGGATCCTGTCGCCGACGACATCGCATCGCTCGGACTCGACCTGCTGCTGCGCGATCTGGAGTTCCGGCGCGGCAGCTTCAATCCTTTCCTGATCGGATACTGACGAGGCGCGGCGGCCATGAATCAGCACGCCGGCCCGATGCCCCGTATTCCCTCGGTTGACGAGATTCTCAAGACCGAGCGCGCCCGTGTTGCCATCGAGCGGTTCGGCCGCGGCCAGGTTGTCGACGCGGTTCGAAAGCACGCGGATGCGGTCCGCACCGCGCTGCGCGCGGGTCAGAAGGCGAACTCCCTGGCGCACGACATCGCGGCCCTGGCGGTGCAACAGCTCGAGGCGTCGTCGCGTCCAAACGTGCGCCCGGTGTTCAATCTCACCGGGACCGTGCTGCACACCAATCTTGGGCGCGCGATTCTTGCCGATGCGGCCGTTGAAGCGGCAACGACCGCCATGCGTCAGGCGCTTGCCCTGGAGTTCGACCTGGAAGGCGGCAAGCGCGGCGAGCGCGATGGACTTGTCCGTGGCTTGCTGTGCGAGCTTACCGGCGCCGAAGACGCCACCATCGTCAACAACAACGCGGCCGCAGTGCTTCTTGTGCTCAACACCTTTGCTGGCGGAAAGGATGCGGTCGTCTCGCGCGGCGAACTGATCGAAATCGGCGGTGCGTTCCGGATGCCGGACATTATGTCCCGGGCCGGGGCGAACCTGGTCGAGGTCGGCACCACCAATCGCACGCACATGAAGGATTACGAGGCGGCCGTGGGGCCGGATACCGGGCTGATCCTGAAGGTCCATACCTCGAACTACAGGATCGAAGGTTTCACCAGGGAAGTGCCTGCTGCGGAGCTTGCCGCGCTCGGCAAGACCCAGGGCGTCCCGCTGGTCAACGACCTGGGTTCGGGGACCCTGATCGATCTGTCCCGCTACGGTCTGTCCCATGAGCCGACCGTGGCGGAGGCGGTTGCGGAAGGGGCGGATATCGTCACGTTTTCCGGTGACAAGCTCCTGGGTGGTCCCCAGATGGGCTTCATCGTCGGCCGCAAGGATCTGATTGCCAGGGTGAACCGCAATCCGATGAAGCGTGCGCTGCGGGTGGACAAGATCCGCCTTGCTGCGGTGGAGGCTACGCTGCGGCTGTACCGCGACCCGGACCGGCTGCACGAGCGTCTGCCGACGGTGCGGATGCTGGCCCGGTCCAAAGCAGAGGTCGAGGCGCTGGCAGGCCGGCTGGTGCCGGCGATGACTGCTGCGCTCGGGTCCTCGTTCGAGGTTGGTGTCGTCTCCTGCGCAAGTCAGATCGGCTCGGGCGCATTGCCGGTCGAGCAGATTCCGAGCGCGGCAATTGCCTGCCAGGTCGCGCAGGGGAAAGGCAGCGGGAGGACATTGCTGGCGCTGTCGGCGGCGTTGCGTGACCTGCCGATTCCGGTGATCGGGCGAATTCAGGATCAGACGCTGGTTCTTGATCTGCGCTGTCTGGAGGACGAGGCGGCCTTCATTCGAAATCTCTCCGAACTCAAACACGGCTGGCCGCCGTGATGGGATGGCTGGACCGCATCTTGCCGGCGAAAGACCGGCGGGACGACGTCCCGCAGTTGACGGACCAAATGGCGGCTGCCTATGACGCCGCGCAGAACAACGATTACGAGACTGCCCTGGCGATATGGGCTCCGCTGGCTCATGCCGGCATTGCGCGTGCGCAGAACAATGTCGGCGCATGCTTTGCCGAGGGGCTCGGGGTCGAGCGCGACCAGGCCATGGCGCTGCGCTGGCTCACGCTCGCCGCGGAAAACGGCGACCGTGTCGGTCAGCGCAATCTGGCGGCGATCTATTTCAACGGCGAAGGAGTGGAGCCCGACCCCGATCGCGCCGCGGAACTCTATCGTGCCGCCGCCGAAGCCGGAGATGCAGCGGCGCAGGACATGCTGAGCTGGATGCTGCTGGAGGGCGAGATCGTCGCGCCCGACCACATCGACGCCCGGCGATGGGCGGAGGCGGCCGCGGCTCAGGGCGTGGCCTCGTCGATGACGCGGCTGGGGATGATCCACCACAATGCACTTGGCGTGGAGCGCGACGCATCCGAAGCGGCCCGGTGGTGGGACAAGGCCGCGGCTCGCGGCGATGCCGACGCGCAGGCCATGCTCGGCGCGGCCTTCCACCTTGGGGCAGGCGTGCCGCGCGATCCCGTCGCGTCGCTCGCCTGGCTCCTGCGCGGACAGCGTGGCGGCAGCCAGTTGGCTGCTCCGTTCATCGGCCCCGTGCGTGCAGGTCTGCAGCCCGCCGAGGCCGATCGCGCCAGCAAGCTGTCCGAGCTTCCGTTGCCGGAGCCGATGTCATGATCGTCGGAACCGCGGGACACATCGACCACGGCAAGACCTCGCTGGTAAGGGCGCTAACCGGTGTCGATACCGACCGGCTGAAGGAGGAGAAAGCCCGCGGAATCTCGATCGACCTTGGCTTTGCTTACATGCCGGCGGGCGAGGGCCGGACGATCGGGTTCGTGGATGTGCCCGGCCATGAGCGCTTCGTGCACAACATGCTGGCCGGAGCCACGGGGATCGATTTTGTCCTGCTGGTTATCGCCGCGGACGACGGCGTCATGCCGCAGACGGAAGAGCATCTGTCGATCGTCGACCTGCTCGGCATCGAGCGCGGCGCCGTTGCGCTGACCAAGATCGATCTCGTCGATGCGGATCGGCGTGCGCGCGTCGTCAATGAGATCGAGAATGCAATCCTCCCGACCGGGCTGGCAGGCATCGACATTGTTCCGGTGTCGTCCGAGACGGGCGAAGGGATCGATATCCTTCGGTCGCAACTGCTCGAAGCCGCGGCGCAATTTCACCAGCGCAGCGCCAACGGCAGATTCCGGCTCGCCGTCGATCGTTCATTCACCCTGCAAGGCACCGGCACGGTCGTAACCGGTACCGTTTTGTCAGGCGGGGTCAGGGTAGGAGACCAGGTCCTCATCAGCCCGTCAGGCCGTCCGGCACGCGTGCGTTCCCTTCACGCCCAGAACAGGGTGTCGGAGAGCGGCCGCGCGGGCGATCGATGTGCGCTCAACCTGGCCGGGGAAGGAATTTCGAAAGAAGCCGCCTCACGTAGTGATGTCGTTCTCGACCCTGCGCTGCATGCGCCGACGGACCGGATCGACGCCAGCCTGAAGGTTCTATCCACGGAACCCAGGGCTATCGGGCAGTGGATGCCGGTCCGGCTGCATCACGCGGCCGCGGAGGTCGGCGCCCGCATCGTGCTTCTCGGCGACCGGCCGATCGAACCCGGCACCGAGGCCTATGTCCAGCTCGTGCTCGATCGGCCGGTTGCGGCCGCCGCCGGCGATCGCTTCGTGCTGCGCGACACCAGCGCGCAGCGTACGATCGGCGGAGGAAGATTTCTCGATCTTCGCGCGCCGGCGCGCAAGCGCCGCACGGCGGAGCGCCTTGCGCAACTCGACGCATGCTCGATAGCGGATCCGGAAAAGGCGTTGCTCAGGCTGCTCGACATCTCGCCGTGGTACGTCGATCTCATCGCATTTTCCCGGGATCACGCGCTTTCGGCCGATGACGTGGACGGCATCGTGAGGCGCAATACATTGGCGCTCGTGCCATCGTTGAAGACGACATTTGCGCTGTCGTCGCCGACATGGCTGCGGCTCAAGCGCTCGCTGCTGTCGACGCTCGAGAGGTTTCACACGGAGTTCCCCGATCTCTCTGGAATGGGGTTCGAACGGTTGCGGCTTCAGCTCGAACCGCGCCTTCCTGCGCCTGCTTTCGCCGCAATGCTCCAGGGCCTGCAACGGAGCCGGGAGGTGGCGCTCGACGGCGCGTGGGTAAAGCTGCCGAGCCACGAGGTGCGGCTCACGCCTCAGGACGAGATGACCTGGATCAAGGTGCGGCCGTTGATCAGCGGTGCCGAGCGTTTCCGGCCGCCTCGCGTGCGAGACATTGCGGGGATGATCGGCGGGTCGGAGGCCGACCTGCGCCGCCTGTTCAAGCTGCTCGGCCGGATCGGGCGGGTCGACGAGGTCGCGCACGATCATTTTTTCCTGCGCGGAACTGTTGCCGAAATGGTCGATATATCGAGCGCCTTGGCAGGAGCGGCGCCCGACGGGCAGTTCACGGCAGCGCAGCTTCGTGACAAGCTGGACAACGGACGCAAGGTTGCGATCCAGATTCTCGAATTCTTCGATCGCCATGGCGTCACGCTCCGGCGCGGCGATCTGCGCCGGATCAACAAGCATCGGCTCGACCTGTTTCGCCGGTCGGTTGGCGAGGCGGGCGAGAACGGCATTCCGGTATCGGGAAGAGAAACGTCCCCGGTGGGGCGTCCGGACTTCAAATCCGGGAAGGGCCGCGAGACGGTTCTTAGTGGGTTCGACTCCCACTCTCTTCCGCCAAATTCACGAAGGACGGCGCGATGACGCAAACGCTGGACGCGTATCTTGAGGAGCTTGCCGGTGCCGCGCGCGACGCCAATGTCGCCGAGGAGACCTACCGCAAGCAGGTGCTGACGCGCATCAGGCAACTCGAACTGGAGCGTGCATTCGC
>CAZGSW010000008.1:25574-26836 GCA_964528635.1 uncultured Rhodoplanes sp.
GGACGGAATGCCGGTCGCTCGGGAACTGGCGGCGTTCGAGCGATGGTACGCCGAGAAGCGCAACGCGCCGTTTCTCGGCCTGATGGAGCAGGAAGTGCAGGAGCTGCCGCTTGTCGAAGTCTGATCAGACGGGCCACCATATTTTTCTGTTCGACGACTGGGTGGTCGATGAATATCGCCGGACCGGCGGCTTCACCGCGCTCATCGTGCTCGTCGCGACCGGAAATCTGACCGTGTCGCCATTGCGCTCGACTTTCGTCCACGTAGTCGGAGACGAGATCAACTGGCCGGAACTGTCGCGATTGCTGACGAGCGCCGGGGTGCCGTGGGACGGCGTTTTGCTCGAGACGCGTTGCGCAGACGAGGGCGGACCGGTGGCCGATCTCGACGCCAGGCTGGAGCTGCGCGCGCTAGAAAAGCGTATCGTCGAGGACCGCAGTTCGATCAACGACGGTCATTTCTTCGACAAATGGGGGCGTCGGCTCAGGGTGGAAGAGGCGCAGCCGCAATGACCGTGCGGGTTGTCGATACAGCCGAGCGTAGCGCCCGATGGAATGTCGCCATGACCGCCGCGCTTGTGGAGATGCACCGGACGGGGCGCATTCCCGATACCGTGCGGTTTCACCGCTATCCGAAGTCCGTCCTGATCGGCCGGCATCAGTCGCTTTTGGAGGCAGTCGATGCTGGCCTGTGCGAGGCGGGAGGCGTCGAGATTGCGCGCCGCATGACCGGTGGCGGTGCGGTCTGCATGGCTCCCGGCGCGCTCGCCTGGGATATCGTCATCGGGCGTGCAACGGCCGGATTCCGGATTGACGAGGTCGCCGCGGCGCTGTGCCGAGCCATAGCGGCCGGCCTGTCGCAAATCGGTATCGCGGCGCGGTACAGGCCGCAGAATGACATTGAAGTCGGAGGGCGAAAGATCTGCGGATCGAGTGGCTATTTTGACGGACCGACGCTGGTCTATCAGGGCACGATTCTGATCGACGCGGATCTTGACGAAATGTGCCGCATCTTGCGTTTGCCGGCGGGGAGCGACGCGCGGATGACGACGGTCGCCAGGCTGCGGGAGTGTCCCGATACTGATGCGATCGCAAATGCGGTGCTCGAAGGCTTGGCACAGGCATTCGGGCTGTTGCCGTCGCGGTCGACGCAGGGCGATGAAGAACGGGCGCTGGCGGACCGGCTATTCCGCGAGGAGTTCGGTTTGGACGCGTTCGTTACGGGCGACGAGAATTTTCCAGCGTCCGGGCGAGACGTTGCCG
>CAZGSW010000008.1:26936-41445 GCA_964528635.1 uncultured Rhodoplanes sp.
GAGGTCGACGTGGTGTGCACGGCGACCGCGGGAAAGCTGATGATGAAAGGCGTCGCCGCGGCGCTTCGCGTGAAGGCCGGAGATCCGAAAACCGTCTATGACTGGATCAAGGAGGCGCATGAGCATGGAGCGAAGCTCTGGGCATGTCCCGCCAACCTTGATCTGTTCGACGTCACGGAGGCCGACCTGATCCCGGAATGCAACGGAATGATGGGTGCGGCCGCCATGATCAAGGACATCATGGACGGCGATTGTCGCGTTCTGACCTATTAGGAGGCGCCGTGGCGCTGGTTCGCGGCTGCAGATTTCCGGACGAACTGTTCTACGACGTCCCGCACCACACCTGGTACACGCCGGACCGGGACGGATTGCTGCGGACCGGGATGACGCCTGTTGCGATCGCGCTTGCCCGCGAGGTGCTGGTGTTCACGCCGCGCCGCGCGGGTCAGGAGTTCGAGAAGGGGCGGTCGTTTGCCACCATCGAAAGTGCCAAGTGGGTCGGGGCTGTTCGCGCCGCTTTCGACGGGTCGGTGGCCGCGGTCAACGAGACGCTCATCCGGCGCCCGACCATCGCCAATTCGGACTGCTATGGCGAGGGCTGGATGATGCTGGTGCGTCCCGCGTCGGCCGAGTGGTGCGCCGCGCTTGTGTCCGGGACGGACGTTGCCGCCGCCTACGAGGCCTGGATGGAAAGCGAGGGGTTCGCCGGCTGCGGCGCCGGTTGATCGGGAACAAGACGCGTCGCCGCCGCCGCGGCGCCTCACGCAACGGCTTCCAGAGCGCCGACCTGCGTGATCAGGAAGGCGTATTCCTCCGCGGCCTCCTCAAGCGAAACGTAACGGCCCGACTTGCCGCCGTGGCCGGCATCCATGTTCGTCTTGAGCAGAAGCAGATTGTTGTCCGTTCTGGTCGCACGCAGTTTTGCCACCCATTTTGCGGACTCCCAGTACGTCACGCGCGGATCGCTCAGTCCGGCCGTCACCAGCATCGGCGGGTAGGCCTGAGCCGTCACATTGTCGTAGGGGCTGTAGCTCCGGATCAAGTCGAAGGCGGCCTTGTCTTCGATCGGATTGCCCCATTCGGACCACTCGCCCGGTGTCAGCGGCAACGTGCCGTCGAGCATGGTGTTGAGCACGTCGACAAACGGAACGTGGGCGGCAACCGCGCCGTAAAGCTCGGGCGCCTGGTTGACGATCGCTCCCATCAGTTCTCCCCCGGCGGACCCGCCCGCCGCGGTGACGCGGCCCGGCGCCGAGAAGCCCTGCTCGATCAGGAAGCGGGTGACGTCGACGAAGTCATTGAACGTATTGGTCCGCTTTTCCAGCTTGCCGTCGAGATACCAGCGGTAGCCGAGGTCGTCCCCGCCGCGGATGTGCGCGATGGCACAGGCAAAGCCGCGGTCCAGCAGCGACAGCCGGTTCGACGAGAAGCCGGGCGGATAGGCATAGCCGTAGGCGCCGTAACCCTGCATGTGAAGCGGCCGGGAGCCATCCCTGGTGAAGTCCCGGCGATAGACGACGGAAACGGGGATCAGGGTGCCGTCTCGCGACGGCGCCATCAGCCGTTCGGTCTCATATTGCGATGCATCGTACCCGCTCGGAATTTCCCGGACCTTCAGGGTCTTCAGCCGGTCTTCGGCGATGACGTAGTCGTGGATCGTGCCCGGCGTCACCATCGACTCGTAGGAGATGCGCAGCCGCTCCGCCCGGTATTCGGGATTTGTCGTCACCGCCGCGACGAAGCTCGCTTCGGGGAATGCGATGTAGCGTTCCGTTTCGGTTGCGTATTCACGCAGGCGGATCTGTGACAGGCCATCTACGCGCTCCTCGATCACCAGCACGTTCTCGAAGCTGGTCACCGACCGGATATAGTGACGGCCGTCTCCCGCGATCAGTTCGGTCCAGTCGCCCGGTCTCGTCACCGGGGCGGTCACCACCCGGAAATTCGGATGCGTGTCGTTGACCCTGATGTAGAGCGTGCCCTCGCGTTCGTCGACATTGTATTGCCGGTCGGTGATGCGCCGCGACACCAGAACAGGCGTTGCCTCAAAGTCGCCGGTCGACAGCAGATACACTTCGTTGGTCGCATGATCCCCGGTGGAGATCAGAGCGAAGGCGCGCGATTGCGAACGGTCGATCGATACGCCGAACATCTCCTCGGCCTCGCGATAGACCGCACGGTCCGCCGACTGCTCGTCTCCGAGGCGATGGTGCCAGACCGTTTTGGACCGCCAGTGTTCATCGGCATCGGTATAGAGAAAACTCTTCGAGTCGGCCGCCCAGACCAGGCCGTAGCGCCAGTTTTCGATCGTGTCGGGCAGGTCCGTCCCCGTTTCGATATCCCTTATTTTCAGGACGAAGCGTTCGGAGCCGTTTGTATCGACGCCATAGGCGAGCAGGCGGCCATCGGGGCTGACGTCCAGGCCACCGAGACGGAAATAGTCGTGACCGGCGGCGAGGGCCGGCTCGTCCAGGATCACGGCGTCGGGGCCGCCACCTGCCGGGCGCCGGTACCATTTGCGATACTCCGCTCCGGCGTCAAAGGCGTGCCAGTAAACGAATGCGCCGTCCCTTTGCGGAACGCTGCTGTCGTCGTCTTTCACACGGCCTTTCATCTCATCGAACAGGCTGTCGATCAGCGCCCTGTGCGGGGTCATCGCCGCGTCGAAGTAGGCGTTCTCCGCCTTGAGATAGGAGAGCACGTCCGGGTCGTTGACCTGCGGAAACGCGGGATCGCGAAGCCAGGCGTAGGGGTCATCGATGGTTTCGCCATGATGAGAGGAAGTGTGCGCGACGCGCCGGGCGAGGGGAGCGGCAGCAGGATTTGCGGGCATGGAACTTTGCAGAAGGTGGGCGGAGGGTGCACCACCTTACCGCGCCGCGGGTGCGCTGCGCCACCGCGCTGCTGGCGAACTTGCGCCTGTCCCGATACGCGCGCTACAGCGCCTCGTCCCGTGTCCTGCGGAAAGACGGCAGCAGCACCAGCAGCAGCAACGCGAGCGCGGCCAGGAATATTCCGAGGCTGATGGGGCGATTGACGAAAATCATGGGATTGCCGCCGCCGATCAGCATCGCGTTCAGGAGATTTTCTTCAAGCCGCGGTCCAAGCACGAAGCCGAGCAGCAGGGGCGCCGGCTCGCATCCATAGGAGATGAAGAAAAAGCCCATCACGCCGAACATGGCGGCGAGCAGGACGTCATTCGGATTGCCACGGAAGGCGTAAACGCCGATGGCGCAGAACGCGATGATGGCGAGGTACAGGTGGCGGTAGGGGATCCGCAGCAGGCTGACCCAGATTCCGATCAAGGGCAGGTTGATGATGACCAGCATGACGTTGCCGATGAACATGCTGGCGATGAGGCCCCAGAACAGATCGGGCTTTTCCTCGATCACGCCGGGCCCCGGGTTGATCCCGTGGATCATCAGCGCGGCGACCATCACGGCCATCACCGCGTTGCCCGGAA
Source organism: uncultured Rhodoplanes sp. (assembly GCA_964528635.1). Lineage (GTDB taxonomy): Bacteria > Pseudomonadota > Alphaproteobacteria > Rhizobiales > Xanthobacteraceae > Z2-YC6860. The sequence goes on from CAZGSW010000008.1 coordinate 30,400, forward strand.
TTCCGAGCGTCAGCATCGGAATGAACGACGTCTGCGCGCCGGCGTTGTTCGCCGCTTCCGGTGCGGCGACGCCCTCGATCGCGCCCTTGCCGAAGATCGAAGGATCCTGTGCGACCCGCTTCTCCAGGATGTAGGCCATGAATGCGGAGAGCGTCGCGCCGCCTCCGGGCAGGACACCGATGACGCAGCCGAGACCCGTTCCCCTGAATGCGGCCGGGGTGGCGCGCCGGACATCCTGCGACGACGGCCACAGTCGCAGTTTTGCGGTCGAGATCGGGCGATGTTCGGAAATTCTCAGATTCCTGATGATCTCGCCGAGACCGAATATGCCCACCGAGATCGGAACGAAGTCGATGCCGTCCATCAGCGTCGGCCAGTCGAAGGTGAAGCGGCCGTCGCCGGTGGTGACGTCGATGCCGACGATTCCCAGCAACAGTCCCACCAGCGCCATGCCCAGCGCCTTGAGGACGGAGCCGTTGGCGATCACGATCACGCCGATCAGGCCGAGCGTCATCAGCGCGCAGTATTCGGGTGCGCCGAATGACTTGCCGATCGTCGCCAGCGGCGGCGCGGCAAGGCAGATCACGAGCGTCGCGAAGATGCCTGCAAACAGGGACGCGAGCGCGGCGGTGGTCAGCGCCGGCCCGGCGCGATCCTGTTGTGCCATCGCGTAGCCGTCGAGCGCGGTCACGACCGCCGAGGTCTCGCCCGGCATGTTGACCAGGATCGCAGTGGTCGAGCCGCCGTACTGTGCGCCATAGAAGATGCCGGCGAGCATGATCAGGCCCGACACCGGCTCCAGATAGAAGGTGACCGGAAGCATGATCGCGATGGTCGTCACCGGGCCGATCCCCGGCAGCACGCCGATCAGCGTGCCGCCGAGGCAGCCGATCAGGCAGACCAGCAGGTTGGTGGGCGAGAGGGCGACGCTGAAGCCGAGATGAAGGTGATTCCAGAGCTCCATCGTCTAGAACTCCGGCCACAAATGAAGCGGCAGTTTCAGCGCGACCACGAAGATCAGGATCGAGAGCGCGATCAGCACCGCGGTCGAGATTGCCACCTCCACGATCCGGGTTTCGCGATGTGCAACGCTCGCGACGGCCAGCGTCAGAGCCAGCGCGATGACGACGCCGAGCGGCTCGACCGAAAGGCCGAACACGACCAGAGACAGCGGGATCAGGAAGAGGCTGCGGTCGAGCCGGGCGCGCAGCCCCCTGCCGCCGACGAGATCGGGCAGACCCTGGCGCACGATCAGCAGGCCGAGACCGATCATCCCGATGCTCAGCATGCGGGGAAAATAGCCCGGTCCCATGCGGTTGAGGTCGCCGAGCGGATAGTCACGGGACACCCAGAGGGCGGCCATGCCGAGGCCTATGAAGAACAGGCCCGGAGGAATCCATTCGCTGGCAAGCGCGCGCGATAACAAAGAGGCCCGCTCGGGAGCCTGCCCGCCGTCCATACGTTCCTCCCGCCAACGGCCTTTTCGCAGCCGGTTTCTTGGGGCGCCATGGTCCGGGTGCGGCAAGCCGGTTGTCAAGCAACCGTTTCAGGTTGCCAACTCCGCTCCTCGCACAAATTGTCACTGGATGCGCTTTGCCATGCGCAACGGATCGCATTCCGTATATTCTGTGAATGCCGAGGCGAGCGCTGCTCAGGGTGCCGTCGGATCGGTTTTCGAGGGAGGAAAGTATGCCTATTAAGCGATCCCTAGTGTTCGCGCTCATGTTGTTTGCCGGCGCGGGCACGGCCTACGCCCAGGACAAGTGGCCCACGCAGCCGATCCGGATCGTCAACGCGTTTGCGGCAGGCGGCGCAACCGACATCGCGTTGCGCACCGCGGCTGAAGAACTTCGTGACATTCTGGGCGTCAACGTCATTGTCGAGAACAAGCCAGGCGCCGGAGGCATCATCGCGATCGAGGACGTCTCCCGGAAGCCCGCCGACGGTTACACCCTGCTTGGCGGTCCGAGCTCCATGTCGAGCGGCCTGCTGACGATGAAGCAGAAGCTCAGCTTCAAGTTCGACGACAAGTTCACGATCGTCTCGCCGGTGGGAGAGGGACCGCCCTCGATCATCCTGGTTCGCAAGGAACTCAACATCAAGGACTGGAAGTCGTTCGTTGCGTACTCCAAGGCGAACCCGGGCAAGATCCGTTACGCAAGTCCGGGAGCCCTGACGGGGCCGCACCTCGACATGATGCTAGTCGCCAACCGGCTCGGCGTCGATTGGACCCACATGCCTCAGAAGGGCGGCGGCGGCATTCTCAAGGCTCTGTCCAACGCGGATGCCAACACCGGCCTGCTGAACATCGCGGTCGGAATGCCGCTGATCAAGAACGGCGAGGTTTTTGGCGTGGTCACGACATCCAAGCAGCGTATGAAGGTCTTCCCCGACATTCCGACGCTGGAAGACGTCGGCATCAAGGGAGTTGGTAACACGCTCTTCCATGCCATCTGGGCCCCGAACGGCACGCCGCCAGCAGTCATGAAGACGCTGTTCGAAGCGATCCAGAAGGCGATGCTCGGTCCGCGCATGATGGCGCTGTACGCCAAGGCCGAGATGTGGGGCCCCAAGCTGAACTCTGTCGAGGACAGCAAGGCCTGGTTCGACAACGCGATGAAAGCGTTCATCGCCACGGCCGACGAGGCCGCGCCGCTGATCGCGAAACAGAAGTAGAGCGTGCTGGAGTCTCCGGCGGGGTCGGTGGCCCCGCCGGGGTGAGGGCGTAATCTTTTCATTCCGGCCGCAATCCTTTGCGGAGCAACTCGCGCGCGTTGACGATGCGGGTGGGTGACGTTTCATCATTGCCGCACATTGTCCGCAAGTTGAAGCGGTACAGCAGCGTCACACTTGTCGCCGTCCAAATCCGTCAGTTAAAAGCCCAATATGAAGTGCTCCCGTGTATAGGGGCATCGCGCAGGCTATCGAATCATAACCTTTTCTCATGGCAGACTTGGCCCAATGAATGTGAAGTCCAGAAAATTTTGCCGCTTCGAGAAAAATGGAGCCGTGTCCTTTGGGCTCGTGGAAGGCGAAGAAGTTGTCCCGATCGAAGGCGATCCGTTTCATGATTGGAAACCGCGCGCCGAACGCCACCTGCTGGCTGACGTGTCCTTGCTGGTACCCGTGCTGCCTGGCACATTCTACGCGATTGGCTCGAACTACCGTGACCATGTCGTCGCGATTGCCGGCCGCAGGGGCCGCGACCCGATCTTCTACGACACGCCGCGCGTTGGCCATCGCGCCAACAGCGCACTCGTTCCGAGCGGTGCAGACATCGTAAAGCCTCGCGATGCAGGCCCCCGCTTTGAATACGAGGGTGAGCTCGTGGCCGTCATAGGCAAAACGGCGCGCAAGGTCGGTCCCCAGGCTGCGGCTGACTCCATCATGGGCTGGACGATCGGCAACGATGTCAGCGAGCGGGATTGGCAGATCAAGGATCCGACCAACCTCCGAAGCAAGAACAGCGACACTTTCAAGCCGATGGGACCGTGGATCGTGACTGGTCTCGATCTTCGTGACATGACTACGAATGTGCGCATCAACGGCAAGCTGGTCCACACGTTTCCAACCGGAAACATGCTGTTCAGCCCGGGCGAGGTAATCAGTTCGATCTCCCGCTACAACACGCTGTCGCCTGGCGACGTCATATGGCTTGGCACCGACCAGTTGCCTCAGGCCATCGGCCCTGGCGATCTCGTGGAGATCGAGATTACGGGCATAGGTACGTTGCGCAATCGCGTCGTAGCCGAGCAATAAAAAGGCGGTTCAGTCGTGCGTATTCTTGATTCGCAGGTTCACGTCTGGCCGGCAGACCGGCCGGACCGGCGGTTGGACACCGAATACCGGCAGCGCCCGCCGTATCTATACGAGACCCTGATTGCCGATATGGATGTCGCAGGCGTCGACGGCGCCATCCTGGTGCCGCCGTCGTTCGACGGCGACCGGAACGACTACGCAATCGAGGCGGCAACGCGGCATCCTGACCGCTTTGCGGTGATGGGGCGCGTGTCCCTGCAGAAGGGGCCGGCGAGTCTGGCGCACTGGAAAGAGCAACCTGGCATGCTGGGTGTGCGGCTGACGTTTCATCGCGACAAAGACCGTCCGTGGCTGACAGACGGGTCGTCCGACTGGTTCTGGCCGGAGGCGGAGCGTCATTCCATTCCGGTAATGGTGCATGCTCCGGAACGAATTGCCGCGGTGCGCGACATCGCGCTCCGTCATCCCGACCTCACCATCATCTACGATCACATGGGCTTTGCGCGGGAGACGATGGACGGCCGTGCCATGACGCGTGTGCGCGAGCTTTTGCCCATGGCAAAGCTTCCAAACGTTTACGTCAAGGTTTCGGCCCTGCCTTGCTATTCAACGGATCCGTACCCGTTTTGGAACTTGGAGGAGCCGCTGCGCGTCGTGATCGACGCGTTTGGAGCCCGGCGTTCTTTCTGGGGTAGCGATATTACGCGCGTTCCAAAATCCTGCTCTTACCGGCAAACCGTGACTCAGTTTACCGAGGAGCTGGATTTTCTGTCAGGAGACGACCTGGAGTGGGTCATGGGCAAGGCGCTGGCCGAATGTCTCAGGTGGAGTTTGCCGTGAGCGGGTCCGCCGGTATGGCAACAAGGAGGGAACCACGATGAGACGGAAATTTCTGACGACTGCAGTCGCGCTGCTGGCCATGGCCTTTGCAAGGTCTGAGAGCCAAGCACAAACGGCACTTTTGGATCGCCCGGTCAGGATCATCTCGCCATTTGCCGCAGGCTCGGTGTCGGATGTGACGCTGCGGCTGCTCGCCGACCGCCTTTCCCCGCGACTGAAGACGGGTGTGGTGATCGAGAACATGCCTACCGGTGGCGGCATCGTCGCGGCCAGAACGGTTCTGAGCGCACCGGCGGACGGCCACACACTGGCGCTCCTGTCGAATGCGACGGCAGTTACCGTTGCTACCTTCAAGAGCCTGCCGTTCGATCCGGTCAAGGACTTCGTTCCGGTCGGTGGCATCAGTGAGTTTGCCTACCTGTTGCTGACCAACGAACAGTCGGGATTCAAGAATTTCCGGGATTTTGTCGCGGCTGCAAAGGCGAGGCCGGGGGCCCTTAACGTCGGAACGGCGGCCCCGGGTACCACGCCTCACTTGATGGCGGTCCTCCTGCAGAAGGAGGCCGGGATCGATTTCACGATCGTTCCGTTCCGTGGCGCATCCGATCTGACGGTCGCACTGATGCGCAATGACATCAACGTATTCATCAATGCGTATGGAGCGGTGCGCGAAAGCCTGAAACAGAACAAGATCAAGCCGATCGCCACGACGACTGCCCAACGTTTCAAACTGCTTCCGGATGTTCCTACGGTGCAGGAGCAGGGCGTCTCGGATTTTGAAGTCGCCTCTTGGAACGGCTTGTTTGCTCGCGCCGGCTCGCCGCCGGCGGTACTCGATCAGATCGGCAAAGAACTGCATGCCGTTCTGTCTGAACCCGAGATGTCGAAGAGGCTTCTGGAACTGGGCGTTGAGGTCTGGGCAAGCGATCGCGATCGGCTTGCGTCGCGAATGAAGTCCGAAATCGTCCGCTGGAACCGGGCGGTGCAAGAGGCAGGCATCGAACGGAAGTGATGCTGCCGCGCGGCGGCGATTGGAGACACCCGCGTGACTCAACCCGCCGCGTGCGCACTCAGATTGTCGAGAAAGGCCTGGTGCAGCCGCGTCGGTTTCCAGTCGCGGCGCACCGCGATGCCGTCGTTGCGGTGCAGTCGCGGCGAGCGATAGGGCAGCACCTCGAAGCCGATGTTCCTGTCTTCCTCGACCTCGCGGCGCGCGAACAGCGAGAGCCGGTCGCTGCTGCTCAGCGTTGCCCGATAGAGTCCGATCGAGGTGGTTTCGATGCAAACTCTGGGCTTGTGCACGCGTTTCCGGAAAATCTGGTCGAAGGCATGCCGCCGCGGCGTTCCGGCCGGCGGCAGGATCCATTCATAACGGGCGAGGTCGGCGATCGTGATGCGCGGCTGCGAGCGGATGGGGTGGCTGCCGCGGCCGACCACCGCATAGTTGTTGGTGAAAAGAAAGCGCTCCTCGATGTCGGTGGCCCATCGCGGGCGCCGCAGAACGCCGTAGATCACGTCGACGCGGCCGTGCCGGAGCGCGTTGAGGAGATTGTCGTAGTTGCCGTCCACCACGTCGACCGATGCCTGCGGATACGCCGCCAGCAGTTCATTGATGGCGGCGGACAGCAGGCGGCTGTTCGAGTGGGGAATGTTGCCGACCACCACACGGGACGCGAAGCCGCCGTGCTCGGACGCGATCTCGTCCATGCCGTAGTCGATCTCGCGCGCCGCGAGCTTGAAGCGCCGGGCCAGTTCGGTGGCGGCCGGGGTGGTGGTGTAGCCCTGCGCGGTGCGCCGGTACAGTGGCCGCCGCAGCACGCGCTCCAGCGTTCGCGCGGAGCGATGCAGAGACGGTTCGGTGATGCCGATCCGTCTTGCCGCCTGGTCGAACGACACGCTCTCCGAAATGGCGACCAGGCTGCGGACCTGCGCCTCGGTGATCTTGCGTTCGAGCGGTCCGGCGTCGGCGCGGTCGGCGAAAGGCGGGCCGACCTCCGGATCGCACAGCGCCTGACGGATCTGCGCGAACGTGCGTTCGGCGCGCGCCAGCAGGATCGAGCCGGCCGGGGTGACGTAGCAGCCGGTGCTCCTGCGATCGAATAGCGCACCGCCGACCTTGCGTTCCAGATGCCGGATCGCAAGGGTCACGCTGGGCTGCGACAAATTGATCGCCTTGGCGGCGGCGCTGATGCTTTGCCGTCCGGCGACGGCCTCGAACACCCGCAATTGCTGCAGCGAGGGAACGCGTTGTGCGGTGCGTGGCATGCGCCGGCTCCGGTCGGTATGTCACCTTTTTATAGCAAGAACCTATGATGAGCGGCGCGATTCCAATTGGCAAGCTGTCCTATCGCCGGGCACTGTCCATGATGGGCTTGGCACGCCGGTGTATAAGCCGCTTTGGGAAGAAACGCCGCAGACGGAGGTCGCAATGAATTTGCTTCAGCATCGCTTCAATCAGCGAAATGGCTTGGCGCGCCGGGCCGTTATCGCAGGCCTTGCGGGTGCCGCCGCGTTTGCTGCCCTTCTGGCTCCCGCTGCGGCGCAACAGGATGTCGATTCCTATCCGAACAAGCCTGTCCGCATCTATGTGCCGTTCGGCGCCGGCGGCGTCGGCGACCTCACCATGCGCCTGGTCGCGCAGAAGTTGAGCGAGGACACCGGCCAGCAGTTCGTCATCGAGAACCGGCCCGGCGCCGGCGGTTCGACGGCCATGAAGGGGGTGCTGAGCGCCCCGGCCGACGGATACTCGCTCGGAGTGACGGGCAATGGTCAGGCCATCGCCATGACCCTGTTCAGATCCCGCACCTATGACGTGCTCAAGGATTTTGCCCAGGTATCGATCACCGGCACGTTCGAGATGCTTCTGGCTGTGAAGCAGGACTCCCCGTTCAAGACCGTGAAGGACGTTCTGGACTACGCGCGCAAGAATCCCGGCAAGCTGAACATCGGTGCAATCAATCCCGGTAGCACGCAGAACCTGTCGGCTCACCTGTTCAAGCAGACCACCGGCGCCGATGTCGCGATCATTCCGCACAAGACGACGCCGGAACTGGTGACTGCGCTTCTCCGCGATGACATCCAGCTCGGCTTCGATTTCTACGCCGGCTTGCAGGGCGCGATTGTCGACAAGCAGGTCCGCATCATCGCCTCGTCCGGCGAAACACGGAATCCGCTGCTGAAGGACGTGCCGACCGCGGTCGAGAGCGGTTTGAAGGATTATGTCGTGACAAGCTGGAATGCGCTGGCTGCCCGGGGAGGTACGCCGGACCCGATCGTGCGCAAGCTCAACGGGCTGATCGTAAAGGCGCTGCAGGATCCCGCTCTGAAGGCAAAGGCGCTCAAGCTCGGAATCGACGCACGCAGCAGCACGCCGGAGGAGATGACGCAACGGATGACGCGCGACATCGCAAGGTGGCGCGAGGTGATCGAGAAGGCCAACATCGCGTTGCGATAGCGGCCTTCCGTCTCCGCACAGACTTCGGCAACACAATCGAGTGGAGGGTGGGGTGACCGACATTCCCCGTCTGAAGACCGCTATTGCCACCTACGGCCACACCAAGGCGCTGAAGTCGGGCCAGGTGAAGCCCGACAGGGTCGATCTCGACTACGTCGAGGTGGTGCCGATCATCGGCGCGTTCCGCCGCATGGTCCGCGATGTCGAATTCGACGTCTGCGAGATGGCGCCGACCACCTACATGATCGCCCGCGCGCTCGGTGCTCCGTTCATCGCGCTGCCGGTGTTCATCATGCGGCGCTTTCATCACGGCGGGTTCGTGGTTCGCCCCGACTCCGGCATCAAGGTGCCCAAGGATCTTGAGGGCAAGAAGGTCGGCGTGCGTGCCTATTCGGTGACGACCGGGGTCTGGACCCGCGGCATCTTCACCAACGAATACGACATGGACTCCTCCAAGGTGACCTGGGTGGTCGACGACGAGGAGCACGTCACCACGCTCAAGCTGCCGCCCAATGTCGTCCACGCGCCGGAAGGCAAATCGCTGGCGAGCATGATGGCAAGCGGCGAGCTGCAGGCCGGCTTCACGGGACCGGCCGGAATCGGCCGCGCGGGTCCGCCGACCGGGGCATGGGAGACGGGCGGCCAGAAGCCGGCCGAGGTCTATCCCGAGTTGATCCCCAACGTGGAGCAGGTCGAGGCAGACTGGTTCCGGCGCACCGGCATCTATCCGATCCACGGCCTGATCACGGTGAAGACGGAAGTGCTCAAGAAATACCCGTGGGTGGCGAAGTCTCTCTACGACGCCTTCGTCGAGGCGAAGAAGCCTTACATCGAGCACCTCAAGGGCACCCAGGGCGATTCCGCGGACGAGAAGAAGTACCGCGGGCTGATGCCGCTGGTCGGCGACCCGCTGCCGTACGGCCTCAAGGCCAACATGCCGAGCATCGAGGCGATGCTGACCTATGGCCTGCAGCAGAAGCTGATTCCGAAGCGGATGCCTCTCGAAGAGGTGTTCGTCGACCCGGACAAGGTCTGAGCTTTTATCGGCGGAGGCGTGCGGGATCGTTCGTCAACGCGGTCCCGCGGCCCGCGATCGAAAAAACGGTGAAGGACCGGCAGAAGGCACCATGAAGTACATCGATATCCACCCGCATATCATCGCCAACGACACCAGCAGGTACCCGCTTGCCCCTCTGGGCGGCCATCAGTCCGATTGGTCGCGCACGCGCCCGGTCACCACCGAGCAGATGATCGCCGCCATGGATAAGGCCGGCGTCGACAAGGCCGCGATCGTTCAGGCCTCGACCTGCTACGGCCACGACAACTCCTATGTTGCCGACGCCATCGCCGCGCATCCTGACCGGTTCACCGGCGTCTTTTCGGTCGACGTGATGGCGCCCGACGCTCCGGAGAAGATGCGTCACTGGCTCGGCAAGGGCTTCGCCGGCATGCGGCTGTTCACCATCGGCAGCACGATGCCGAACCAGCAGTCGTGGCTCGACGATCCGAAGACCTATCCGGCCTGGGAAGCGGCGAGCGAACTGGGCATCTCGATCTGCCTGCAGATGTCGGCCCAGGCATTCCCGCAGATGATCAGGATGGCGGAGCGTTTCCCGAAGGTGCGCATCCTGCTCGATCATATGGCGCGCCCGGTGCTGGAGGATGGTCCTCCGTACGCCCAGGCGAACAGCCTGTTCGAGATCGCGAAAATCCCGACGGTGTACCTCAAGCTCACCCCGCGCAGCTTCATCGAATCACGCAAGGGCAAGGCCACGCCGGAGACGTTCTTCCCGCTGCTGGTGTCGAAGTTCGGCGCCTCGCGGCTGGCCTGGGGTTCGAACTATCCATCGTCCGAAGGGTCGCTGCCGGAGTTGAAGGAGCTTGCCACCAGCGCGCTCAGGACCCTGCCGCAATCCGATCAGGAATGGATCTTCCAGAAGACCGCCGAGACGCTTTATCCCGTTCTCGCCAAATAGAGGCTGTTCGTCATGTCCAGGCTCAAACTGCTGACGATGCTCGGGAACTACCCGAACACCGAGGCGCTCAAGAGCGGCAAGCTCAGTTCCGATCTGGTCGACTTCGACTTCGTCGAGGTGAAGGTCGCCAACAATCTGTTCAAGCAGATCGTTCGCGAAAAGAAGTACGACGTCGGCGAGCTTGCGATCGCCACTTACCTTCAGGCTCGGTCGTTCGACACGCCTTACGTTCTGCTGCCTGCCGTGCTGGTGAGCCGCGGCCAGATTCACACCATCGCCTATAACGCCGAGCGCGGGCCGCTGTCTCCTGCGGACCTTGCCGGCAAGCGGGTCGGCTTGCGTGCGTACACGGTGACGACCGCGACGTGGGTGCGCGGCATGCTCGCCGAGCAGTACGGCGTAGATCTGAACAAGATCGAGTGGGTCACCTTCGAGGACCCGCATGTGGCCGAGTACACCGATCCGCCGGGCGTGAAGCGCGCGCCGCCCGGCAAGGAGCTGGTCCAGATGCTGCTCGACGGCGAGATCGACGCCGCGGTGGTCGGCGACAAGCTGCCGGACCCGCGGCTCAAGCACCTGGTGCCGGACCACGAGGCGGCGACGCAGCGCTGGATTGCAAAGCACGGCGGGCTGCCGATCAACCACATGGTGGTGGTGCGCCGCGAACTGTCGAAGTCCCGCCCCGACGTGGTGGCGGAGGTGTTCCGCCTGCTGCGCGAGAGCAAGGAGGCGGCCGGCGCGCCGAAAAATCCCGAGCCGCTGCGGTTTGGCGTCGAGGCCTGCCGTCCGGTGCTGGAGGCGATGATCGGCTATGCCCACGCTCACGGTCTGATCCGCGAGACGATGACGGTGGACAGCCTGTTCGACGACGTGACCCGCAAGCTGGGCGCGTAAGTCCGGCGGACAGCGATACCGACGGCGCGGCCGCTCATGGCCGCGCCCTGCAGAAGCGAAAGACGCATCATGATCATCGACTGCCACGGGCACTACACGACCGAGCCGAAGGACCTGTTCCGG
>CAZGSW010000009.1:0-15587 GCA_964528635.1 uncultured Rhodoplanes sp.
GCCACCGGCCGCTTCCGGCAGCGCTCCCCCGGACGATGCGATCACCGGCTTGCCATGCGAGAACGCCTCGATCACCGGCAGGCCGAACCCTTCGTAGAGCGATGGATAGACACAAAACGCGGCACCCGCGTAGAGCGCCGCCAGATCGTCGTCCGACGCATTGGCGACATGCACGACGTCGCGGCGAAGCACCGGGTCATCCTGCATGGACGCGAACACGTCGTCGGTCATCCAGCCCCGGCGGCCGGCGAACACCAGCTTTGCACCGCCCACGCCCTGCGACCGTTCGGCGAGCCGCTTCCACACCCGCAGCAACAGGGCGTGATTCTTGCGCGGCTCGACGGTCGAAACGAACAGGACGTAACGGCCGGCCTCGAGTCCGGCCGGCAGAAGCGCGCTGCCTCGCTTCGCGGCATCAGCTCCGAGTTTCTCTACCTGCATGTCAGGCATCGCGAGGCCACGAACCCGGGCGAACTCAGCGAGATCGTCCGAGGTGCGCTGCGAAATCGAAATGAAGCGGTCGGTATGACGCAAAGCCTCGGCAAAGTAGCGGGTGAACACATCGACGTCGCGAGACGCATAGAAGCGGGGATGCACCACCGGGATCATGTCGTAGAGCATCGCCACCAGCCGGAAACCGGTCTGCGCTTTCAGCGCGGTGAGCGCTTCCGGATTTTTGGTGTTCCAGTCGAGACCCGCCGACAGCACGGTGTCCGCTGGCGTCAGCCGCAGCGGCGGCCCCAGCACGCTGTCGATCCGGTACAGCGCGCGGCGTGTGCCGTCGGCAGCGAACGCGCGGCTGCGCAACCGCCGGTCCAGCAGGACATCCGCGACGCGGTCCCAGACAGGCGCCGCGGCGGCCCCACCCGCTGCCCTGCGCCGTTCGTCGGCGGCGCAGGCCAGCGTCCGCCTCGCCTTGAGGACCGGCTGAAGCCGGCGAGCGACGCTCCGCGCAATGGACTGAACGGGCGTGCGCATGATCGGACGCGGATCGGGCAGCAGGCTGGTTTCGACGACAGCAAGCCCGGCCAGCAGTTCGCGTGCCACCGATGGCGCAAGCGGACGGAACAGACCATTGCGGGTGTCATAGACGGAGATGATGGCGTCGCGACCGCTGTCGAGCGCATGACGGACGATCTCGGCTTCCACCCGCACGATCCCGACCGGCGGTCCGGTCCAGCGGATCAGGGTGGAGGCATCCACAATGAGCCGGCCGGGGCCTTCGATTGTTCCGGCTGATGCCGCGCTCAAGTTCGCCAACCCCACGATGGGACCGGGCGGATGCACCGCGTCCGGCACGGATTGTCAGCGCGCCAGCACCTCGACCTCGCCATCGACGCCGGTGATGACCTTCACGTCGTGCTGATAGACCTTGCTGTCGTTGCGCGCGATCACCTTGTACTCGCCTTCCGCCAGAATGACACGGGGAAACGCGCCCTTGGACTCGGTAATGATATCGCCGGCCGGCGACATCACCGCCCAGTCGGTATTGGCCAGCGCCTCGCCGCCCTGGCGGCTCACCAGCTTGAAGGTGATCGCGGCGGCGCGATGGGTGACGGTCACGTCGGTCAGCTTGCCGGTCTGCACGCGGATGTCGGACCGCACCACCGAGTTGCCGTCGCCATACTTGGAGAGGATGTAATACGTGCCTTGCGGCAGCAGGGCCACTTCTCCGGTGAGGACGTTCGATGCGATGGGCCGGCGCTCGCCGGGATCGAACTGGCTTCCCGGATAGACATCGAAGGAGATCTGTCCGGGCGGAATCCGCACGTCGCCGACCTGCCCCTTGATCGACAATCCGCCGGCCGGAATGTCGAACACCTCGCGGGTATCGCCGCGCAACTGAACCGCCTTGGCGGCACTCGCCAGCCCGAAACTGACGTGCACGACATAGCCGCCGCGCGGCAATGCAAACGTCGGCTGCGCCGAGCGGTCTTCCTTGATCATCCGGAAGCCGCCGTATTGATCCGGCTTGTCCGGATACACGCGCCAGTGCAGGCCGGACGTGATCTGCGGCGCGTCGCGCCCGAAGCGCGCCACGGCCGCGAGCGCGATCTCGCCGGGCCGCATCGACGGGCCGGCCTGTGGAGCGGGCCCCGGCGGCTGACTCAGCGGAGCCTGCACGGGCGGCGGTGGCGGCGGGAACACGCCGGGCGCCAGGATGGTCGGCCCCGGCGGCTGCGGTGGCACATTGGGAATTTCGGCAGGCGGGATGGGGTTCTGTACAGGCGCCTGCAGCGAGCGGGTCTGCGCGGACGCACCGGCCGACACGAAGGCAAGCAGCAGTGCCACCAACAGGAGGCTGATCGGGCGCAGTCCGGCGATCCTCATGCCGGGCCGTTTTCGACTGAAATCGCGGCAAATTCAAGCCTTGCCCGCGGTTTGTCACGCCAACCGGGCTATGCTACCGGCTCGCGCTGAGGATTCCCGCAATGCCCGACGCCCTGCAACTGCTCAAGACCCGCCGTTCGATCAAGCCGATCGAATTGAACGGACCGCCGCCCTCTCCGGCCGATATCGAGACCCTGCTCACCGTCGCCTCGCGCGTTCCCGACCACGGCAAGCTTACGCCGTGGCGCTTCATCGTGTTCGAAGGCGATGCCCGCATGAAGGCCGGAGAGATCATCGCCCGCGTGTTCCGCGAAAAGCGGCCCGAGGCGACTCCGGACCAGGTGGAGATGGAAGGCAGACGGCTGGCCCGCGCGCCGCTCGTCATCGCAGTGGTGAGCCGCGCTGCACCGCACGCGAAGATCCCGGAATGGGAGCAGATCATGTCGGCAGGCGCCGCCGCCACGAGTCTCGTGATGGCCTCGCATGCGCTCGGTTACGCTGCAAACTGGCTGACCGAATGGTACGCCTACGACCGTGCCGTGCTCGACGCGCTCGGACTTGCGCCGAACGAGCGCATCGCCGGCTTTGTGCACATCGGCCGGCCCGCAAAGCCGCCAGAAGACCGGCCGCGCCCGCCGCTCAACGAGATCGTGACGCGCTACGGCTCGAACTGACCCAATCGCGAAGGCGCGTCCCTCATGTTCTACGACACCGGCAAGAACGATCACGGCCTGCCGCACAATCCGTTCAAGGCGATCGTTACGCCACGGCCGATCGGCTGGATCACGACGATGAGCAGCAAGGGCGAGATCAATCTGGCGCCCTACTCGTTCTTCAACGGCATCACCGACAAACCGCCGATCGTCATGTTCTCCAGCGAGGGGCACAAGGACTCGGTCGCATTCGTCGAGGAGACGAAAGAGTTCGTCTGCAGCCTCGCCACCTTCGATCTTCGCGACCAGATGAACGGCACCGCCGCGCCCCTGCCGCGCGGCAGTAGCGAGATGGCCGCGACCAGCCTCGAACCGGCACCATCGCGGCTGGTCAAGCCTCCGCGCGTCGCCGCCTCGCCCTGCGCGCTGGAATGCAAGTGGCTGAAGACGGTGACGTTCGACCCGATCGCCGGCAAGGAGCTCGACCGCTACGTGGTGTTCGGGCATGTGGTCGGCGTCTACATCGACGACCACTACATCAGGGACGGCCGGCTCGACACAGCCGCGATGCGCCCGATCGCGCGGCTCGGCTACAACGAATACGCGGTGGTGGATTCCGTCTTCAGGATGCAACGCCCGCCGGGCGGCGGCGGGACTTGAGGCCTTGGTTTTCGACGCGCTCCGCTCACCCCGCAACGGCGACCGCGGCGTCGAGGCCGACCCCTCGCCCGCCGACCCAAGACCCGACCGTCCCACCGTCGGACTTGCGCTCGGCGGCGGCGCGGCGCGCGGCTTCGCCCACATCGGCGTCATCCGTACCCTGATCGCGCACGGCATCCGGCCGGACGTCATCGTCGGCACGTCGATCGGCGCCGTGGTCGGCGGCTGCTACGCCGCGGGACAGCTCGACGCGATCGAGAGCTGGGCCAAAGGACTGACCCGCCGCGGACTGCTGAGGTATCTCGACGTCAGCCTGTCGGGCTCCGGTCTGATCGGCGGCGACAAGATCGCAGCACTGCTGGAGAACGCACTCGCCGACACGTCGATCGAGACACTGCCGTTTCCCTTCGCCGCCATCGCCACCGAAGTCGGCACCGGCCACGAGATCTGGTTGACGCGCGGCCGCCTGGTCGACGCACTGAAGGCGTCGTACTCGCTGCCCGGAATTTTCGCGCCGGTGCGGCTCGGCGGTCGCTGGCTGGTGGATGGCGCGCTGGTCAATCCGGTGCCGGTGGCCGCGGCGCGGGCGCTGGGAGCGCGGCTCGTCATTGCGGTCAATCTCAACGCCGACCTGATCGGCCGCGGGCTCACCATTTCAAGCCACGGCCCTGACGAGAAAGACGAGCGCTACCGCGCAGAGATGGCGCGACAGCCGGGCGGCATCCGCGGACTGTTTGGCGCCGAGCGGTCGCTCAAGCGGCAGTTCCTCGGCGGCGCGGAACGACCGGGATTGCCGACCGTCATGGTCGACGCCTTTAACATCATGCAGGACCGCGTGACCCGCGCACGGCTTGCCGGAGACCCACCGGACGTCATGATCGGTCCGCGCATCGGCCACATCGGCTGGTTCGACTTCCACCGCGCCGAGGAGGCAATCGACATCGGCGTGCGCGCTACGCAGCGCACGCTCGACATCGTCGACGAGGCGGTCACCGCATTGTCGCCCAGGCGGTAGCGTCAGGCGGTCTGGATGTAATCGCGCAGCGCGTCCTGCTCACGCTCCATCTCATGAAGGCGATGCTTGACCACGTCGCCGATCGAGATGATGCCTGTGAGCCGGCCCTGCTCCACCACCGGGACATGCCGGAACTTGCCGTCGGTCATCAGTTCCATGATCGAACTGATCGTGTCCGCCTGACTGCACGTCGCAACCCGACGCGTCATGACTTCGGTCAGCGGCAGATCCAGCGCCTCCTTGCCCCGCACTGCCATCACATGGACGATGTCCCGCTCCGACACGATGCCGATCACGCGCTGCTCCGCGCCGGTTACGACCAGCGATCCGATGCGGTGAACGGTCAGCGCCTTGACCGCGGCTTCAACTGTTGCCGTCGGCTCGATGGTGATGACGCCGCTTCCCTTGGAAGACAGAATCGCGCGCACAGTCATGGGTCGCCTCCCTATGAATTCCAGTTTGCGCTCCGATGCCGGCCCGAATTCGATTCCCGGCATCGGGTTCTGGATACAATCCAAGTCTGGCAAACTTGCGGCTGTTCCCCGGCCGGCGTACGGCCTGCCATCCGCAAAGCGGTAAGCTCGGGCAACAAATAGCCTTTGCCTAAATCTGGAGTGTTTCGCTGCGCTGCGGCGGGACCGGATCGAACAGCGAGAACAGCAGGAGTCCTGCAAAGAATCCGCCGATGTGCGCTTCCCACGCGACGGTTTGATCGTAACCAACGATCGCAAACGCGCCGATTCCGAAAATCAGATTGATGGCGAACCACACCGCGACGAACGTGAGCACGCGCGGATTCCGCAATGCAACACTCAGGGGCGCCGCGGGGATCCGGTCGGGATCGCTGTCGCGCCGGCGCCAGAAGTCGAGCGAACCGCCCTGCTGGAACGCAAATCGCGCCGCCGCTCCCATCATGCCGGATACGCCTGCCGAGGCTCCGATCATGACCACGCGGGCACCCGGATGCATGGCAAGATGCACGAGCGCACCGGCCGCCACCGCCACCATCATCAGGGCGAGAAACCGCATCGTGCCGAACCGCCGCGCCACCGGGCTGCCGAACGCCAGCAGCCAGAGTGCGTTGAAGCCGAGATGCATAAGGTCGGCATGCAGCAGCGCGTAGGTGAAGAACGTCCAGACCTGCGCGCCCAGCCCGCCGGGCAGGACGCCTCCGAACAGCATGCTCGGCTCATAGCGCGCCGGGATGAAAGCAAAGGTCAGCAGCAGAAGCTGATCGTCGTAGACCGACAGCACCCATTCGCGAACGGCGTGGACGGCGCCGAGCAGCAGGAGCAGAGCGAGGACAACTCCGGGAACGTTGAGGATCGGCTCTCGTTTTTCGCTCACTCGCGCGCCCTGCCTGATTTGCGCTGCAGACCGCTGGCGCGACGTTCGGCGCCGGCATAAAGGCGCGCCCTGCCGCCGATGACAAGGGCTTTGCGACAATAAGAAACTGCTGGAGGCAAAAAAGGGAGGGCTCGAGGCCCTCCCTTTTCCGGTCGCGTCCCCCGCTCCCCGAGGGATTGGATGCCGCACACTAGGAGGGCGCACGCGGCACCGCCACCGCCCACCGCATTTAACGCTAACGCCGCAATCGGCGCCGCCACCGCGCGGTTCCGTCCCCCGCAGGCACGCGCCCTGCTGCTGGCAGCACACCGTGCGCGATGCCGGCCCGAACCGTCCCGGCAAGGGACAGATCAGGCGTGGCCGTCCGGCAGTGAGACAGGGGGAGCAGACAAAATGAAACACCCGTCCAACCGCGAGCTTTACGAGTACTGGGATCGCCAGCGCGGCGGACGTCTTGCGCCGGAGCGGGCCGATATCGAGCCGAGCGCGATCCGGCAGGTGCTGGGCGACACGTTCGTACTCGCCGCCAACGGCAACCCGAACTATCCGTTCCGGCTCGCCGGCACCCGGCTCTGTGCGCTGTTCAGCCGGGAACTGAAGGGCGACAGCTTCCTGCGGCTTTGGGAGCGCGCCGGACAGACCGCAATGCGGGAACTGCTTTCGGTGGTGATGGAGGAGAAGACCGCGGTGATCGCGAACGTGATTGCGGCGCCCAGCGACGACAGCGTTCTCGCCGTGAACCTCGAGATGCTGGTTCTTCCGCTTGCCCACGACACCCGTGGCGAGGCCCGCGTGCTCGGCGCCATGGCGCCGATGACAGTGCCGTACTGGCTGGGCGTGAAGTCGGTCAGCCCGCTCAAGCTCGGCATGTTCCGCCACATCGGCCCATCAGCCGAAACGACCCCGTCCGCACCGCGGCTGGTGGCGGCCGCCGGGCGGTTGCGGCACGGGCTCGTGGTGTATCAGGGGGGCCGGCGCGACTGAGGTTCGCCATCGCCATACGACCGGCTCCATGCGTGCCAGCGCCACAGTTTCGGTGAACCGGCAGCAGGACCGCTCCATAACGGCAGCTAACGAGCCATTAACGCTCACTGCATAGTCTTGCCGACAGTTTCGTTCGACGCCGGACATGCCGTGGCGCTAGCTCAGCAAAAACCCAACTTTCAGGCGCACGCCCAGGAACGGCGGCGGCACCAGCGCGTCAAAGTGAACCTTCTTGGCCGCTATATGCTGTCCGACCGGCAGGAATATCCTTGCCAGGTCGTAAACATGTCGCCAGGCGGGATGGCCCTGATCGCACCGACCATTGGGAAGGTCGGCGAGCGCGTCATCGCCTATGTCGATCATCTCGGCCGGCTTGAGGGGCAAATCGCGCGCCAGCTCGTGAACGGCTTCGCCATGACCATCTCGGCGACGCCGCGCAAGCGCGACAAGCTCGCCGCCCAGCTCACCTGGCTCGCCAACCGCCACATCCTGAACCTGCCGGAAGACCGCCGTCACGGCCGTTTCGTGCCGCGTCAGCCCGGCACCGTGCTGATCCTGCCGAACGGCGCCAGCATCGGCGTAAGGATCATCGACGTATCGCTCTCCGGTGCCGGTGTCGCCGTCCCCTCGCACATGCGCCCGGAGATCGGCGCCGTGGTCACGCTCGGCAAGGTCGCCGGGCGGGTCGTGCGTCACCTCGATGAAGGCTTCGCCGTCGAGTTCACCCGGCTGCAGCATCCGGACTCGGTCGAAGACGCCGTCGCCCCCTAGCTGTACTGGTAAACGGTCCGTTTCCGGATTTCCCGGATCACCGGTCGATTTCCCGTCGGATTTTCTCTCAATCGACTCCCATCACCGGCGCGCGCCTGGTTAAGGCGCGTCCCGGCGCTTTCGTGCGATCCGGCGTGGACGCTGGCGCGGCGCGCTTAAAGATACAATTTTATTCAAATGCCGGTTTCTAAAATTCGAGATAAATTTTCGAAGTATTCGACAAGTATTATCGCCAGCTTTTACTTGTATTGACTTGGGGAACTTAGGCCCGGTTCAAAAGCTTTGTGAGAAGTATGGCCCCAACAAGACGACATACAGGGGCCGTCAATGTTGGGGTGTCAGAGGAGTTATCTTGCCGCGGTTTTTGCTGCGGCATGCGCGGCGATGGCTGCGCCGGTGCCGGCCGCAGCGGCCGAGCAACCGATCCACGTTTCGGTCGGACAGAACTCGCGCGCGCCGATCGGCTGGGTCGAGTTCTGCACAAACAATCCGAAGGAATGCGCCACCAGGCCCAGCATGCCGCGCGACGTCGTGCTTACCCCGAAGGCCCGCAAGGATCTGATCAAGGTCAACAAGTGGGTGAACCAGACCATCGAGCCGGTCACCGATCTCGACCAGTGGGGTGTGGTGGAGCGCTGGTCCTATCCCGACAACGGTCGCGGCGACTGCGAAGACTACGTGCTGCTGAAGCGCCGCATGCTGATCCAGGCGGGCTGGCCGCGCGAGGCGCTGCTGATCACCGTGGTGCGCGACAAGAAAGGCGACGGCCACGCCGTCCTGACCGTGAAAACCGACAAGGGCGATTTCATCCTCGACAACCAGGAGGAGCGCGTCCTGCTCTGGTCGGACACCGGATACCGCTTCGTGAAGCGGCAGTCGCAGAGCGATCCCAACGTCTGGGTCGCGCTCGGCGATCCGCGGCCGGCCGTGGCCACCGCGACCGCCCGCTGAGCCAGGCTGAACGAGATTTGAGTGCCTGAAGTCCTGTTGAACTGACTGAACCACTGGAGCAAACGCGACCCCGGTCACGTCCCCACCCCTCCCCGTCCCCAGACCGGGTTCGCGCGCGGCCGGCAGCCCCCACTGCCGGCCGCACCTTTTTTTTTGCAGAGTGGA
Source organism: uncultured Rhodoplanes sp. (assembly GCA_964528635.1). Lineage (GTDB taxonomy): Bacteria > Pseudomonadota > Alphaproteobacteria > Rhizobiales > Xanthobacteraceae > Z2-YC6860. The sequence goes on from CAZGSW010000009.1 coordinate 8,878, forward strand.
CAACGCCTCGAAGAATGCCGGGAGCAGCGTCAGCCGGTCACTGGTGTGTGGCGGTTAGCGCCGCCGCGCCTTCTTCGCCGCGCCGTGCGCGTAGGCAAGTTCAAGCGCATCGCGAAGCTCGGCGACGGTGAGGTTCGCAAGCCGCGCCGTGGTCCAGCCTTGCCGTCCCCATGCATTCGGAATGGCGGAGAACGCGTCGGGCGCCACGGCGCATTTGAGCTCCTGCTCGTCGGGCATGAACTTGAAGTTCGCCGTTTTGCCGTCCGGCGCGAGCGTTACATAGATCCGCACGGCCTTGTACGCGGTGCGGTCGAAGTGCGGCGCCTCGGTGGTCCCTTCAAGGGAAAGCGCGATGCGGCGCAGGTCCTTTGCAGTAGCCATGTACGCCCCGTGGGTTGAGCGTCAGCCGATCCGCTTCAAGTTTCTGGCGTAGTCCTGCCAGCGGCGCACGTAGACGTCGGCGCCGCCGGCAATCATGGCCCGCGCCTTGTCGTCCAGCGTGCGCACCACCCGCGCCGGCGAGCCGACGATCAGCGAATTGTCCGGAAACGTCTTGCCCTCGGTGATGAGGGCCCCTGCCCCGACCAGACAGCCGGCGCCGATCTTCGAGCCGTTGAGCATGATCGCACCCATGCCGACCAGGCTGTTGTCGCCGATCGTGCAGCCGTGCAGCATCACCTTGTGGCCGATTACGCAATTGCTGCCGATCGTCATCGGGAACCCGGGATCGGTGTGAAGCGTCGCGTTGTCCTGGACCTGCGAGCGCTCGCCGATCTCAATCCATTCGTTGTCGCCGCGCAGCACGGCGCCGAACCACACGCTGGCATGGCTCTTGAGGCGCACGCGTCCGATCAGCGCGGCTGTCTCTGCGACCCAGTATTGGCCGTCGGCAGGGAATTCCGGGGCCTGACCGTCAAGCTGGTAAATCGGCATTCGCGTCTCAGGGCAGGATGCGGCTGGCCTCAAGCGCCATCACCACCACCGTACCCGACATCAGGCTCCAGAGTCCTGCCAGAACGGTCGCCAGCATGGCAAAGCCGAAGCTGCGGCGCTCGATCCGGGAGCCGCGAACGGTGTTGCGCATGATGATAAACGGCGCGCAGAAAATCAGGAATGCCACCGAAGCGAGCGCCGCCGTCGAGGGTCCGCGGTTGATCAGGCGGAAGCTCGGCGGCTGTTCGGTGAAATACTGGTAGCCGCTGGCGAGAAGACCCGCAAAGGCGAAGCCCAGCATCAGCGCCATGAAGGAATGGCCAGAATCCGTCGACAGGATTCCAGTGAGAAACGACTCCGGCGACATCAACAAGACGGCCCCCGCCTGCACAATTTTTCGCAGGTTCCCAGATCGATGGCCGCTCCGCCAGCGCATCGTTAAGGAAAGGTTAACCGCCACGCGCTCCCATGGGGGAGGATTCGAAAAATGCCGCCGTCGCAACGATTTCGGGGACCCGACCGATGACAGACTATGCGCTCCCGGGCGGCCGGCGCCATGTCAGGCGCGGCGCGGTCCGCCGCGTGCTGGTTCCGCTGTCGATGGTCCTCCTGACCGCGCTCGCCGGTGCGCCCGTCGCATACATGCTCTGGCCGCAATCGCGCCCCGAGGCGCCGGATGCGCCGTCGCTCCCGATTACGGTGGGCACCGTAACCTTCAACGCACCTCCGGCGGCGATCCGGTTCAAGATGCAGCGCCGCGCCGGTCCCCAGCCGCGGATCGATCTGGTTTTCATGTGGCCGTCGCTGGAGCCGCCGGGGCCTGCCTCGGCGCTGACGCTTGCCGACGCGCCGAAGGTCACCGAACGGATTTTCCTGACCATAGCAGGCAGCGGCAGCACGCTTCCTCCGGCGGAGCGCCTGAAGGCGATCTATCCGCGCTATCTCGCTCCCGACCCGGTCGTCTCCATCGGCGGACTGCACGTGCGGCCGTTCCGCGCCGGCACGCCGTACCAGGGCGAGGATCTGGTGCTCGATCCGGCCATGCCTGAACGCCTGCTGATGCGATGCACGCAACCCCAGCCGAGAATGCCTGGAACCTGCCTTCACGAAAGGCGTATCGGAGACGCCGACATCGTCGTGCGGTTCCCGCGCGACTGGCTCGTCGACTGGCAGGCGGTCGCTGGAGGACTCGACAGACTGATCAAGCGGCTGACGCCCGCCGCCAGCCCGCATTGAGGCGGGCGCGCGCCGCCGTCGAATGTCCTACTCGGTCGGACCGCCGTCGAGGTCCACGTCGAGGATCGGCAGCTCGAAGATATAGGATCTGCGGCCGCGCTCGTTCTCCACGAAGAGAACGCCGAGGAACTCCTCGTCGAGATAGGCCTCGAGAGAGTCGGTCTTCTTGGGCCGCATCACCACGCGGATCTTGTCGTTGTTGAACTTGGCGCGCAGATAGGCACTGAGCACCGGGATCGGCTGCAGGCTCGGGTCGTTGCTGACCTGGATCACCATGCGGAAATTGTACGAAAGGTCGCCGTCCTCGTCGTCCAGCGTCAGTTCGCCCAGTTCGTCCTCGCCCACCATCACGGCTGCGGACTTGGCGCTCTTCGGCACCACGCGCAGCGTCGGGCTGCCGAACAGCTTGCTCAGATACGCGTCGAGCTTCCTGATTTCCTGAACGTCCACCTGGCCACTCCTCGATCCGCGATCCTGCCGGGTTTCAAGCAGGTATGACCGGATTCATCAAGAGTGCGGGAACATGTGATCCATGGTGCGCGACGGCTCCTGGCACGGGGCGTCGCCAACGATTCTGGCCGGCACACCCGCCACGGTGACGTTGTTCGGCACCGGATTGATGACCACCGAGCCGGCGGCGACGCGCGCGCAATGGCCGATCTCGATGTTGCCGATGATCTTGGCTCCCGCCCCGATCAGCACGCCGTCGGCGATCTTGGGGTGGCGGTCGCCATGGTCCTTGCCGGTGCCGCCCAGCGTCACGTCATGCAGGATGGAGACGTCATTGCCGATGGTGGCGGTTTCGCCGACCACCAGTCCGGTGGCGTGATCGAGGAAGATGCCGCGGCCGACCCGCGCTGCCGGGTGGATATCGCACTGGAACACCGCCGACGACCGGCTCTGAAGGTAGTACGCGAAGTCCTTGCGGCCCTTGCTCCAGAGCCAGTGCGCAAGCCGATGAGTCTGAATGGCGTGGAAGCCCTTGTAGTACAGCACCGGTTCGATGAAGCGGTCGGTGGCCGGGTCGCGGTCGAATGTGGCGACGATATCGACCCGGAACACATCCCCGAGCTGGGGATCGTCCTCCAACGCATCGGCGTAGGCGTGACGGATCAGCTCCGCGGAGACATCCTGGTGGTCCAGGCGCTCGGCAACCCGGTGCACGACCGCGCTTTCGAGGCTGTCGTGGTGCAGGATCGACGAAAAGATGAACGTGCCGACCTCGGGCTCGCGGCGGACGACATCCTCCGCCTCGTCCCGGATCCGGGCCCAGACCGGATCGACCGTGTCGATCGCCCTTGCGGACTTGCTGCGCTGCTGAGCCATGAACGGTCTCCGGGTACGGCCCGACAATGACGCCGTTCTATCACAGGTGGGAGCGGAGCAAAGCGGACGCAACGGGCAACGCCATATTATGGAGATAAATCATCAACTTGGGCGCCATTGTAAAGATTCTTCAGGAACGACTTGATGGCGCTTGCGAACTGGTCGTTGCGGTCGCCGGCCACCATGTGGCGCGCCCCGGATACGTCCACGTAGGACGCGTGCGGAACGAGTTCCAGAAAATCCCGGGCATGCTTCTCCTGCACCAACTCCGACGATGCGCCACGCACCAGCAGCGCCGGTATCCTGATCTGTCGGGCGGCCTCGACCAGCATGTCGTCCACTTCGTTGCCGCGCGGCCCCATCCGGCGCCGGCCTTCGAGAAAGCGAGGATCCCAATGCCAGCGCCAGCGGCCGTCCGGGTGCAGCCGCAGGTTCTTCTTCAGCCCCTCATTGGAACGTGGCCGCGGCCGGTGCGGCAGGTAGGCCGCGACCGCTTCGGCCGCCTCCTCCACCGTGGCGAAGCCCTCGCGGGCGTGCTCGCGCATGAAGCCGTGCACCTTGGCGACGCCGTCGCGATCGACCCGCGGCGTGATGTCGACCAGCACCAGCGCACGGAACGAGCCGTTGTTGCGTCCTTCCGCCAGCATCGAGGCGATGCCGCCGAGCGAGGCGCCGACCGCCACCGGCCGCTCCCCGCGATCCTTCTCGATCGCGTCGGCCAGCGCGATGGCATCGGCGGCGTAGTCCGCGAAATCGTAGGCGCCGTCGGCAACCCACTCGCTGTCACCGTGGCCGCGCTGATCCACCGCGTAGGCAACACAACCCAGCTTGGCCACCGTCTCGTTGGTCTTGCGCCAGGCGTGACGCGTCTGCCCGCCGCCGTGAAGCAGCAGAACCGGCGGTCCGTCCTGCCCAACCACCTCGCCGACCAGCCTGTTGCCGCTCGCACCGGTGAACGTGACCGGCCTCGACGTCGCGGTCATGGCCTCTCCTCGAGGAACTTCAGGACGCCGGCCTTGTAAACTTTGTCGCCGACCGCAAGCATGTGGTCGCGGTCCGGAATGTCGAGCACCTGCGCGCCGGGGATCAGCCCGGCGAGCGGTTGGGCCGCCCCCGCCACGGCATCCTTCGTTCCGACCGCGATCAACACCGGCGGCTTGAGCGCCGCTGCCTGCTCCCGCGACATGACCTGGCGCGAGCCGCGGATGCAGGCGGCGAGCGCACGGCGGTCCGATCCGGTCTGGTCGGCAAACGCGCGGAACGTCCGCCCCTGCGGATCGGACACATCCGCAAGCGACGGCGCCTCCAGCGCCTCGGCGATGCTTTCAGGCAGCCCGACACCGTCGACCAGGTGCATGCCCAGTCCGCCGAAGACGGCGGAACGCACGCGCTCCGGATGCGTCGCAGCCAGAAACGCGGTAATGCGCGCACCCATCGAATAGCCCATCACGTCGGCGCGCCCGATATCGAGATGGTCGAGCAGCGCATGCACATCCGCCGCCATCCGGTCGGTGTGATAGTCGGCGGGGTCGTACAGCTTGGTGGACTGACCGTGTCCGCGGTTGTCGAGCGCGATGACCCGGCGCCCGGCGCGCGTCAGCGTCGAAACCCAGCCGGGCTGAACCCAGTTCACGTCCTTGGACGAGGCGAAGCCGTGCACCAGCACGATTGGCTCGCCCGCACCTTCGTCGATATAGGCCAGGTCGACGGCCCCGTGAGAGAAGATCGGCATGGAGGATTGCTTGGGGCTCCCCGCCCGCGCTGTCAATGCGCATGCCGCGCGGCGGCGTCCCGGCCGAAGTCGATCTCGACGGTGGAATGTTCGATGCCGAATTCGGAGGCAAGACGGCGCTTGACGGCGGCCAGCACCGCCGGGGCGTCTGCGTTGCCTGCAACGCGGACATGCAGCGTCGCCATCGGCCGCTGCGAGGTCAGCAGCCAGACGTGAATGTGCGAGACGTTCTCGACGCCGGGAACGGCTTCAAGCTGCGTCTTCAGATCCGTCAGGTCGATTTCAGGCGGCGTGCCCTCGAGCAGGATGTGCGCAGAGCGGCGAACCACCTGCCAGCCGCTATGCAGGATCAGGACCGCAACGAACAGCGACAGGATCGGATCGATCGGCATCCAGCCGGTCAGCCAGATCACCGCCGCCGCCGCGATGGCGGCGAGCGAGCCGAGCAGGTCGCCCAGCACATGGACCAGTGCGCCGGCGACGTTGACGTTGTCCGAACCGCCCTGCCGCAGGATCAGGAATGCGCCGATGTTAACCGCGAGGCCGAGCACGGCGACCGCCATCATCGGCCCGCTCAGCACCTCGACAGGCGCCGCGAGACGATGGAACGCCTCGTAGACGATCCACGCCGTCAGCGCGAGCAGCGTCATTCCGTTGACGAACGCGGCCAGCACCTCCAGCCGCCGGTAGCCGTAGGTGCGCTGCGCGTCCGCCGGGCGCCTGCCGAACCGGATTCCGGCGTAGGCGAGCAGCAGCGACGCAAAGTCGGTCGCCATGTGTCCGGCATCGGCGATCAGCGCCAGCGAGCCGGACAGTACGCCGCCGATGACCTCCACCACCATGAAGACGCCGGTGAGCGCCATCGCGAGCAGGATATTTCGCTCGGCGCTGGGACCGGACGGACGATGGCTGTGGTCGTGGGCGGCGTGATCGTGTCCGTGGTGGGAGTGCGCCATCGCGATCGTATCCGGTGCAATTCCTCGGCGCCGGCTGGCGGCGCCTATGCGCGCTGCCCGGTCATCGCCTCGTAGCGTGCCAGCCGCCGCGCCTTGCGGCGGTCGAGCACGCGCTGGGTGATCCGTTCGACACCGGCCTTCGCCGACGACACGAACCCGAGCAGCGTCAGGATCGCGCCCACGATCCACGCTGCAAGATTGAAGGTGGCGAGCGACATCACGATGGCGCCGCGGCCGAGAGTCTTGAGGATGGCGCGTGTCTTGCCGCCCTTCTTTTCGGCGAGCTTGGCGACACGCGCCATGTCGCGCGGCCCCTGGGCCACCTTGAGGCCGTCGAGCGCGGCCTGCGTGCCAGCGCGGCCCTGCACGCGGCCCACGTCGCTCGCAAGGCGCATCAGATCGTCGGCCTTGTCGGAGCGAACCACCTGACGCGCGGCACGCACGGCGGCGGCCGGATCGGTCACCGAGGAACCGACCTTCTTCAGCGCCGACCAGTCCACCACCTCGCGCAACGACCGCCCGATCCA
>CAZGSW010000009.1:15687-31562 GCA_964528635.1 uncultured Rhodoplanes sp.
CGCTCGACGGCGGCCTTCACACGGCCGGTCAGTTCGTCCGGCAGCGCGACGTTGCGGTCCCGCGCCAGTTCGACAAAGCTGTTGGCGAGATCGGGATCGCTGGCGACAAGCGCCGCCTCGATCTCGCGGATCGCGAGTTCACGATTGAAGGTGCGATCCAGCGCAAGGTCTGCCACCGCCGCGGGATCGTTTTCGCTGCGGAGCAGATTGTTGGCATCGACCGCGATCGGTACGGCGACCACCGCAGCCAGCGCAAACAGGCCCGCCACCAGCCACGCCGTGGTCGGCCGCCACGGCAGTTGCCAGCGCAGCCGGCGTTTCCTGGATGGCTCTGCTGCTGACGTCGCGGCGACGGCTTCCGGCCCTGCGAGCTCGCGGACGGCTGTTCCCGGCGCGGCAGAAGCCCCAGGCGGCGCGGAAGCCGCTGGAACCGGAACGCCCACCGACGGCGCAGCGCTGCCGTCCAAATGTCCGGGCCGGCGCGGCAACGCGCGGGAAGGCCTGGCCATGCCGAACCGCAAGCGCCGCTCGACCCGCTGCACGTCTTCGCGGCGTATCACCATCGTTCCGGTCGCTGATTCGCGTGCATTGCCGATTATCGCCTGAAGGCGCTCTCCGCCCTATATGGTGCGAAGACAAACGTGCGCAATTTCAACGCGTTCCGCTTGTCCGCAATTCGAGGCATTTCCGCGACGAAACGCCGGTATCCCGATTCCCGAGTTCGCCCCATTGTGCGGCTCCCTCGTTTTTGAACTTCGGAATCGAAGGACACTGGCAACTTATTGATCCCGCGTGGCTTTGATCAGAAATCCGCATGACGAACCCGCTTCAGGAATGATGCGGACTTCTGAACCGCCACACTAGGAAAAGCCCTGACGGATCATTATGGTGCGCCGCAGTGGGCCGGCTGCGGCCCGGGGATATCGGGCATCCAAATGGCTGACTCCGTCGTACCGCACTTCCACAACGATGCCGGAGTTCCGGTGATCGAGATCGGTGCGCGCGAATTCAAATGCGTCGGGGCCAAGCCGCCGTTCGATCATCCGCACATATACCTCGACATGGGCGACGACGCAGAGATCATCTGCGCGTATTGCTCGACGCTGTATCGTTTCGACCCGAAGCTCGATCCGCACCACGCCCGGCCTGCGGACTGTGCGCTCGCGTTGTAGCGCACGCGGCGCGCACTCGCGGTGGCGCCCTCGCGGAACATCATCGTCGCCGGAGCCGGGATCGGCGGACTGACCGCTTCGCTGGCGCTGGCGCAACGCGGCTTCCGGGTGGTGCTGGTCGAACAGGCCGACCGCCTGCAGGAGGCCGGCGCCGGCATCCAGTTGTCCCCGAATGCGTCACGGATACTGAACGGACTCGGCCTGGAGGAACCGCTTCGCCGCCATGCGGTTGTGCCGCCCGCGATTGAGATCCGCGGAGCCGGCGGCAATACGCTGGCGCGGCTGCCGCTTGACTGGGGCTCCCGGCGCTACGGGGCGCCCTACTGGGTCACCCATCGTGCCGATTTGCAGTCGGCGCTGATCGAGGCGGTCCGGGCCAGCCCGGACATCGTGCTCAAGTCTGGCACGATGGCGGAGGACTTCGTCACCCATGGCAACGGCATCACGGTGGCGTGCCGCCGCGGCCCTGCCACCGCCGACGAAGCGGGGATCGCGCTGATCTGCGCGGACGGGCTGTGGTCGAAGCTGCGGCTGCGGCTCGGCGTGCGGGAGAAGCCGGTGTTCTCGGGCCGTGTGGCGTGGCGCGCGCTGATACCGGCCGGCGAATTGCCCGAGGAACTCCGCGACCAGAACGTCAGGCTGTGGCTCGGCCGCGGCGCGCATCTCGTGCACTACCCGGTGCGAGGCGGCGCGATGATCAACATCGTGGCGATCGTCAACGACCGCTGGGACCATCCGGGAGCGAACTGGAGCGAGCCGGGCGAACCGCGGGAAATCGTCTGGCGTTTCAGCCAGACCAACTGGTCGCGGCTGGCGCGTTCGATCGTGGCCGCGCCACAGAGTTGGCAGAAGTGGGCGCTGCACGACCTCCCCCCGCTGCGACAGTGGGGCGAAGGCCCCGTCACGCTGCTGGGGGACGCGGCGCATCCGATGCTGCCCTTTCTGGCGCAGGGCGCGGCGATGGCGATCGAGGACGCCGCGGTGCTGGCGGGCTCGCTGGCGCGCACGCCGGACGACATCGCCGGCGCACTGCGCCGCTACGAACGCGGTAGGCGGCGACGCACCTGGCGGGCCCAGCGGGCGGCACGCAGCAACAGCAGGACCTATCATCTGGCCGCCTCCGAAGCGGCGATGCGCAATTTCGTGCTCCGCACGCTGAGCGGAAAGATGCTGCTGCGGCGCTACGACTGGCTGTACGATTGGCGGCCGGCCCCGGAAAAGGCATGATCGCGGACCGCAACGCCGGGCGGCCACGGCCCATGCGCAAGGCACGGTGATCCCCATGTTTCCAACCACCATCGCAGGCAGTCTTCCCAAGCCGGGCTGGCTCGCCGAGCCCGACAGGCTGTGGCCGCAATGGCGGCTCGCCGGCCGCGACCTTGAGGACGCGAAACTCGACGCCACGCTGCTTGCCATCAAGTTGCAGGAAGACGCCGGCATCGACACGGTCTGCGACGGCGAGCAGTCGCGCCAGCATTTCGTGCACGGCTTTCTGGAGTTCGTCGAAGGCATCGACTTCGCACACAAGGTCGAGATGGGCATCCGCAACAACCGCTACAAGGCGATGGTGCCGACCGTCACGGGTCCGCTGACGCTCAAGGGCCGCGTGCACGCCACCGAGGCGCGCTTTGCCCGTGCCCACACCACGCAGAAGCTGAAGATCACCATGCCCGGCCCGATGACCGTGGTCGACACCATTTCCGACGCGCACTACGGCGACCGCGTGAAGATGGCGCTGGCATTCGCTGATCTTCTCAACGCCGAAGCGCGCGCCCTGGAGAAGGACGGCGTCGATATCATCCAGTTCGACGAACCCGCCTTCAACGTCTACATGGACGAGGTCGCGGGCTGGGGGATCGAGGCGCTGCACCGCGCCATCGCGGGCCTGACATGCCAGACTGCGGTTCACATCTGCTACGGCTACGGCATCAAGGCCAATATCGACTGGAAGGCGTCGCTCGGCGGCGAGTGGCGGCAGTACGAGCTGATTTTCCCGGCGCTCGCCGCAAGCCGGATCACGCAGGTCTCGGTCGAGTGCCGCAACGCCAGGGTGCCGGTGGACCTGCTGGCGCTTCTCAAGGGCAAGGACGTCGCGATTGGCGCGATCGACGTCGCGACCGACGACATCGAGACCGCGGAGGACGTTGCCGCCACCGTCGAAAGCGTGCTCCCGCACGTCCCGGCCGAGCGGATCGTGCTGAGTACCAACTGCGGAATGGCGCCGATGCGGCGCGACATCGCCGCCGCCAAGATCAACGCGCTCGGCCAGGGCGCCGCGCTGGCGCGCAAGCGCTTCACCGCTGCGTCAGCCTAGAACACGGAGCGGCCGCTCGGCGAATTGCCCTCGATGCTGCAGCGCTTCTGCGCAAGCACGATCGCCAGTTGGCGGCGCTCGCCCAGCACCTGCTGATACTCGGTGCGATAGACCATCTGCCCGATGGCGGCGCCGCCCGGCCCCTGAGCGGCGCGGCTCATCAGGTCTTCGAGCTCGCGCTGCCGGCCGGCAAATCCCCTGTCGCTGTTCTGCGCCTGCAGACAGTCGTGGAAGGCATACTTGCCGGGCTGAACCCAGACGCTGTCACCGACCTGGTCCTGCAGGGCGCTGCTGCCGCAGCCGGCCAGCAGCAGGCAGGGCAGAAGACCCGCCAGCAACGGCCTGATCATGCTCGCCCTGCTCCGCATCCCATGGCCTTCAGATGCCCGCCGCTCATGGCCGTTTGATGGTGCCGCATCGGCCCGGGACGGTCCGGGCGACCCTCTGAAGCATCCGTCCACGGCGGCCCAACGCCCCGCCGCAATTGCGGCACGCTCACCCGTCAGCGTTGACAGGCGGTTAACACGCAATGACTACTCTCGCACGCACCTTCGATGCAGGAACGACTGATGACCGAGTCACGCTTCTTCGAGCCGCCGGCAGGATTGACCATCGGGGACATCGTCGCGCTGACGGGCGTGCAACCGCGCGCGGGAACGGATCTCTCGATCCGGGTCACCAACGTCGCTCCGCTCGACATGGCCGGATCGGGCGACCTCAGCTACGTCGAAAGCAACAAGTATCTCGACCGCCTCAAGACCACGCGCGCCGGCGCCTGCCTCCTCGGCCCGCGCCATGAAGCGCTCGCGCCTCAGGGCATGGTCGTGCTGGTGAGCCGCGACCCGCATCACGATTTCACGGTGGTGGCGCGCCGGATGTACGCCAATGCGCTGCGCCCGGCGTCGTTGTTCGACTGCGAGGGCATCGCGCCGAATGCGCATGTCCATCCGACCGCCAGGATCGACAGCGGCGTCACCGTCGATCCCGGCGCAATGGTGGGGCCGCGCGCCGAGATCGGCGCCGGCACTGTCATCGGTCCGGGCGCGGTGATCGGACCGTTGGTCCGGATCGGCCGCGATTGTTCGATCGGCGCCGGCACCACCCTCACCCATGCCACCGTCGGCAACCGTGTGATCGTCCATCCCGGCTGCCGCATCGGACAGGACGGCTTCGGCTACGTTCCGACCGCGAAGGGCCATGTGAAGGTGCCGCAGATCGGCGGCGTGACGATCCAGGACGACGTCGAAATCGGAGCGGGCACCACCATCGACCGCGGCGGTCTGCGCGACACTGTGATCGGCGAAGGCACCAAGATCGACAATCTCGTGCAGATCGCTCACAACGTGCAGATCGGCCGGCATTGCATCATCGTCGCGCAGTCGGGCATCAGCGGCAGCGTCACCATCGAGGACTTCTCGGTGCTGGGTGCGCGCGTCGGCGTGATCCCGCACATGACGATCGGCAAGGGCTCGCAGATCGCGGCGCGCTCGTCGATCACCAAGCCGACCCCGCCCGGAGCCCGCATGGGCGGCTCACCGGCCAAACCGGTCCGGCAGTGGATGCGCGAGGTCTACACGCTCGAACGGCTGGCCGCGCAGAGCGACGACCGCGTGGAAAGCCCGCCGGGCGCACGCGACGTCTCCGGCACGGCGGACGGCGACCGCACCCGATAGCGCGGGCACCGCAACCGCGGCCTGTCCTTACGTCGCGCCAGCCGGGAACCGTTGCCGCGGCGCGCGGTTGCGTTCTGTATTAAGTTGAGGCGTCTGGCCGCCCAGCATCAGACGGACCCGCGCAATGCCGCAATCCAGCCCCATCGATTTCTGGTTCTCGATCGGCAGCCTCTACACGTATCTCACCATCATGCGGATCGACCGCGTCGAGGACGTGCACGACGTCACCTTCAACTGGCGGCCGTTCAACGTGCAGGCCATCATGCAGGACATCGGCAATCCGCCGACCCGGGTGCCGGCCAAGGTCGAGCACATCTGGCGCGACCTGGAGCGCCGCGCGGCGATGTACATGTGCGACTTCGCGGAGCGGCCACCCTACCCCCTGAAGGAATTCGAGCGTGCCAACCGGATCGCCGTGGTGGCGGCCAGCGAAGGCTGGTGCGACGACTATGCGCGCGCCACCTACGGCGTCTGGTTCGGCGAAGGACACCAGTCCGGTAGCGAGCCGAACGCTTCGCTCAGCCTGCAGGAGATCGGCCAGGATCCGGCACGGGTGCTGTCGCTTGCGGACTCGCCCGAAACCATCCGCAAGTTCGAAGCGGAGACCGACGAGGCACGCAGGCTCGGCATCTTCGGCGCGCCCACGTTTGTGACCGGCGGCGAGATGTTCTGGGGCGACGACCGTCTGGAAGACGCGGTGCGCTGGCACAAGCTCGGGACGCTGAAGCTGCGGTGAAGCGGGCGGATGTCCGCCGGCATCAAATCTTCAATCGGCGCGCACGGGGATTGCCGTTCTTGACGGCAGTGTCGAGCAAACGGCGCGCTTCGGCCTTGTCGCCGAGCAGACTGGTGGCGTGCGCACCGATGAGCGCCGCCTTGCCACGCAAATTGCGCATCTCGGCGCGAAGCGGCGCGTCCGTGACCTGGTCCGCAGCTTCGAGAGCCGCTGCGGAGAATGAACGTGCCTTGCGGTAGTCTTTCATCGCGAGACTGACGTCGGCGGCGTTGTTGAGGGCCCATGCGCGGTTGCGCGGATCGAGGCCTTGCAGTTCGGCTGCTATGAGGTACTGGTCGACCCGCTTCAACCGGCTGCCAAGATCTTCGTTATTCCGCTGCGAAAAGGCCTCGCGGACGAGTTCTCTCTCCTTGGCCCCTGCCGGCGCGGCGCTCTCGGCAATCGTGGCCTCGTTTGACTGAATCGTCACGTTCCGGATCTCGGTCAGCGAGGCACGGTTGGTTGTTGTGGCCGCAATGATGCTGGTCGTTACGGGAACGACAGGCCGGCCAAGATTTGGCGCTGGTTGTTTCAGCAATTCGGCAATCCGGACGGTCCTCTTTCCCAAAGCTTCGATGAAATGATTGTTGAGCTCGGACAGGCCGACCGTTGCAAGCTCCTGATGGCCGCCCGGCAACCTTATCGATTTCGGATCGTCGTCCTTGAGCGCGTCCGGGCGGTAGGTGTTTTCGCTCGCAGCGTAGGCCGGCACCGTGCCGTCACCCGGACATGCTTCGGTCATCGCGAGGCGCGGACTTTGGCCAGCGGATTCGGGTTCCTCGACGACCACCTTGCACGTCGTCGACTTCACGCTGTCGCTATAGATGCGGACGACCGGGAAAGTTTCCCTGCTCCATTCGTGACCGACCAGATCGCAGGATACGTCTTGCGCGCTCCTGAGCCGCTCCTGAAGGTCCTGTGCGATAAACTGGTCCTTGTTGCCGGTGTCGCTGCCGTACAGGTTCTTCGGCCACCGGTAGTTTTTCCAGATCTCGTAGTGAAAGATGTTGGAAATCGGAAATGAAGTGCCTGTGTGCGCCCGCACCGCAGCGGCATCAGGTATGGCCGAGAAGCAGACCCGTGACGCCGGCAACAATTCGTAGAGGCTCGGAAACGTGCCGCCAAACCTGTTGAGTGCCTGCGAGAAATAGCGACCGGCACCGCGCTTGAAATAACTCAATAGGCCGTCGTCGCCCTTTCCCGCCACGTTGTACTCGTGCACGAGTGCCTCGATCGCCATGGGAGAGCCAAGGTGCGGTGTGGCGACATAGATCACCTTGTCGATGCGGCTGAACAAGCTCTGAACCGACACGCCCGTGTCCGGGCAAGATGCCTTTCGATATTCGTGCAGCAGCCAGTTCTTCAGCACGAGACCGCCCATGCTGTGAGCATAGAAGACCACCGCCCTGTCCTTGATTGCCGTCGCGTTGCCGCAAAGAAATTTTGTGAACTCGGCAGCGCTGATGCGATTGGACTGGCGCCAGTCGTACGGAAACTCCAGCGAACTGGATTCACGTGTAGTCGCGATGGTTCGGATGTGGTTGACCGTCTGAGCGTAAACCCGCTCGACGTGCCAGCCCTCGAACTCGAAATGTTCGAGTATCCGGGCCTCCAGCTTCACGTCCAGACGGTATGCAAGATCGGCATCGACTGCATTGCGAACCCTGCCGGCACCCCAGAGCACCTTCGTTCCACGATGAAGTGCAGACCCGAGAATGCCGGGCAGGAAGATTGCAACGGGGACGGTTTCCGCATGAGCCTGTTCATGGGCCGCGCGCTGACGGGCCGAATCGCTTGGCGCGGCAAAAACCGGCCCCACAACCGCAAACAGCGTGCTGAATCCAAGGACAATGGCGACCGCAGGCAGCCTCATGAGCGCACCCTCCCCGGACAATCATAGGGCAGCACCACACAAAAATACAACCATCGGACGCCGTTAAGGCGCATCTCAATCGACCGGCAGCCCCACGTAATTCTCCGCCAGCGATTTCGCCGCCGCCTCGGAGCTTGCCACGTAGTCAAGCTCGGCAAGCTGCCGCCGGCGATCGAACGGCGTTTCCTCGGGAAACAGGTGCATCAGCCTGGTCATCCACCAAGAGAAGCGCTGCGCCTTCCAGATGCGGCGCAGGCAGGTTTCCGAGTAGCTGTCGAGCAGATCGGTCGAACCGTTCTTGTAGAACGCCGCGATCGCGCGGGAGAGCACGCGCACATCGGCGAATGCGAGGTTCATTCCCTTCGCCCCGGTCGGCGGTACGATGTGGGCGCTGTCGCCCGCGAGGAACAGGCGGCCGAACTGCATCGGCTCGGCGACGAACGAGCGCATCTGCGCGACCACCTTTTCGACGATCGGACCACGCGCCGGGATCCTGGTGCCGCCAAGCCGCGTCTCCAGTTCCTCCCAGATCTGCCGATCGGACCACTTGTCCGGATTTTCGTCCGGCTCGCACTGCAGGTAGTAGCGCACCAGATTGGGCGCGCGCATGCTGAACAGCGCGAAACCCCGCGGGTGATAGGCATAGATCAGTTCATCGGCGACCGGCTTCGCCTCGGCGAGAATGCCGAGCCAGCCGAACGGATACTCGCGCTCGTAGATGCTGATCGCGCCGTCCGGAATGGCGTTCCGGCACACACCATGGAATCCGTCGCAGCCGCCGATGAAGTCGCAGTCGATCTCCTGCATCTTGCCGCCGTGGCGGAACGCGATTTGCGGCGCCTTGCCATCGAAGCCCCGCACCTTGACGTCCGAGCATTCGAACAGGATCTGGCCTCCGTCGGAGATCCGCTTGGCGATCAGGTCCTTCACCACCTCCTGCTGGCCGTAGATCGTGACTCGCTTGCCGACCAGCTTGCGGAAATTGATGTGATGCAGTGCGCCGTTGAAACAAAGATAGATGCCGTCGTGCACCATGCTCTCGCGCTTCATGCGCGCGCCGACGCCGGTTTCGACCAGCATGTCCGCGGCCCACTGCTCGATCAGGCCTGCGCGGATGCGCGCTTCGCAATAGGAGCGGCTTCGCGCCTCGACGATCACGCTCGAGATGCCGGCGCGGTGCAGGAGATGCGACAGCATCAGCCCTGCGGGGCCCGCCCCGACGATACCGACCTGCGCGCGCATGCGTCCTCCCTGGGGAAGCGATCCTGCCTGCAAAGCCGCAGCCGGCAAAGGAATGGCGACCGGAATCGCCGATCCATTCGCGGTGCCCAGAAACACTCATGCCCCGGTTGCCCGGGGCATGAGCCGCTCAAACCTGGCCGATGCGTCAGTTGAACTTCAGCTTCGCCGCCTTGATGACCTCGACATAGCCTTCGATGTCCTTGTCGATCATCTTGCGGAAGTCCGCCGCGGAATTGCCGCCGGGGCTCACTGCCATGCCCTTGAGCTTGTCGTTGACGCCCTTGTCGGCGATGGCTTTGCGCAGCGCGTCCTCCAGCTTGGCGATGATCGCCGGCGGAGTCTTGCCGTGGACGAAGAAGCCGCTCCACAACTTGGTGTTCACCTCCGGATAGCCGGCTTCCGCCATGCTGGGCACATCGGGCAGTTCCGGCGAACGTTCAGAGCCGGTGACGGCAAGCGCACGAACCTTGCCGCTCTTGATCATCGGCATCGCCGGCGGACCGTCCAGAATCGTCATCGCGGTCTGGCCGCTGACCACGCTGAGGATCATCTCGTTGCTGCTCTTGTACGGAATCATGGTGGAGGGCATGCCGCTTTTGAGCTTGAGCAGTTCGTTGGAGATGATGAAGGCCGGTGAGGTCGACGCGTAGTTGGACTTCTCCGGATTCTTCTTCGCCCAGTCGACCAGCTCCTTCACCGTCTTGGCCGGATGACTCGGATTGACCACCAGGATCAACGGAAAGTCGGCCGTCATGGTGAGCGGATGATACGTCTTGGTCGGATGATACGTCAGGTTCGGATAGATCGCGGCGGCGACCGACATTGCGCCGCTGGCCCCGACAAACAGCGTGTAGCCGTCGGCCGGCATTTCCATGACCTGGGCTGCTGCGAGACGACCGCCGGCGCCCGGCTTGTTCTCGATCACCACGGTCTGACCGATCAGCTCGGAGAACTTCTGTCCCACCAGACGGGCGAACAGATCGTTGCCGCCGCCGGCGCCGAACGGAATGACAATGCGGATCGGCCGGTTCGGATAATTCGCGGCTGCGTCCTGGGCCAGGGCCTGTCCCGACAACCCGGCGGTTGCGATGGCCAACGCGCCCAGTATCGCCGCGCCCAGTATCGCGCGGCCGAGTTTGAATGCTCTCATTCCGTTTCCTCCCGTTCGACCATGGTCCTGGCACGGGTCGATGCCCGATACCGGCCGTATCCCGCTAAACTAGCTCAATCCGTCCGGAAAAGTCGATTGCCGGAAAGACCGGCTAGGCGGGTCAAACCACCGCAAGGGCCTGTTCGAGGTCGTCGATCAGATCGAGCGGGTCCTCGATGCCCACCGACAGCCGGACCAGCGCGTCGCCGATCCCGAGGCCCTCGCGCACCTCGAGCGGAACGGAACCGTGCGTCATCGACGCCGGATGCTCGATCAGGCTTTCAACGCCGCCCAGACTCTCGGCCAGCGCAAAAAGCCGTGTGCATTCGAGAAAGCGTCTGGCTCCCGCGAGATTGGCGGCAAGCTCAACCGAGATCATGCCGCCGAAGCCGCGCATCTGCCGCCGCGCCAGTTCGTGCTGCGGGTGGCTGGCGAGCCCGGGATAGAACACACGCTTGATCTTCGGATGACGCTGCAGGTGCTCCGCGATGGCGAGCGCCGATGCGCAATGGCGCTCCATGCGCAGCGCCAGCGTCTTGAGCCCGCGCAGCGCGAGGAACGAGTCGAAGGGCCCCTGAATGGCGCCAAGGGCGTTCTGCAGGAACTGCAGCCGCTCACCCAGCTCCCTGTTCGCGCCGACCACGGCGACGCCGCCGACCATGTCCGAATGGCCGTTGAGATACTTGGTGGTGGAATGCACCACCACGTCGAAGCCATACTCGATCGGTCGCTGGATGTAGGGGCTCGCGAACGTGTTGTCGGCGGCCGCCACGATGCCGCGCCGGTGCGCCATGGCGGCGATGCGCTCCATGTCGGTCAGCTTGAGCAGCGGATTGGTGGGAGACTCGACCCAGATCAGCCGGGTCTGCGGCCGGATCGCGGCCTCGAGCCGGGACAGATCGGACAGATCGACGTAGCTGACCTCCAGCTCCATGGTCCGCCGCCTGACCCGTTCGAACAGGCGGCGCGTGCCGCCGTACAGGTCGTCGGATGCGATGACGTGGGCGCCGCTGTCGAAACACTCCAGCACCGTTGAGATGGCGGCGAGCCCCGATGCAAAGGCGAATGCCTGGCTGCCGCCTTCGAGATCGGCGACGCAACGCTCGAACGCCAGACGTGTCGGGTTCTTCGTCCGGGCATAGTCGTACCCCTTGTTCACGCCGGGCGACTGCTGCACGAAGGTCGAGGTGGCGTAGATCGGCATCATCACCGCGCCGGTCGACGGATCAGGCTCCTGCCCCGCGTGGATGCACCGGGTCGCAAAGTCGAGACGGTTCGGCTGGCTCATGGTTCGCTCACGGCGTGGCGGCGCGAAAGTGATTGATCATGTCGATCCGCGTCACCAGACCGAGGAAGCTGCCATCGTCCACGACGATGGCGACGTAATCCTTGCGAAACAGCGGCACGAGATCGCGGATCTGCGCATCGGCCGCGATGGTTTCGAGTCGCGTCACCATCACGTCCCTGACCGGCCGCTCGAAGCCGCGCGCCGGATCGTCGCCTTCGGCGAGCAACGCGGCGAGCACGTCGCTCTCGTCGATCAGGCCGACGATGCTGTCCTGCTCGACCACGGGAAGCTGCGATACGTCGGCAGCGCGCATGCGCGCGAACACGGTGCGCAGTGTGTCCTGCGGGCGCACCTCGATGGCTCCGCCCTCCTCGTGGCGGTTGATGACGAGATCGCGCACGGTGCCCGACCGGGCACGCTCGATCCAGCCTTCCTGGGCGAGGAACGCATCGTTGTAGACCTTGGAGAGATACTTGGCGCCGGAATCGCAGACCAGGCTGACGACGCGTCTCGGCCGGGTCTGCAGCTTGCAGTAACGCAGCGCCGCCGCGAGCAGCGTTCCCGACGACGAGCCGGCAAAGATGCCCTCGCGGCGAAGCAGCTCGCGGGCCGCGGCGTAGCTTTCCTGGTCGGTGATGGAATACGCGGCCTTGACCAGTGACAGATCGGCGTTCGGCGGCATGAAGTCCTCGCCGATGCCCTCCACCGTCCAGCTTCCGGCCTCGATCATCACGCCCGAATTGACGTAGGGCGCGAGCACCGAACCGACCGGATCGGCCAGCACCATTTCGGTCTTCGGCGACATGCGCTTCATGAATCGCCCGATGCCGGTGAGCGTCCCGCCCGATCCGACGCCGACGACGACCGCATCCACATCGCCGTCCATCTGCTTCAGCAGCTCCGGCGCGGTGCCGGTTTCGTGCGCCAGCGGATTGGCCGGATTTTCGAACTGGTTGACGAACACGGCACCGTTCGTTCGTGCTGCGATCGCACGCGCCAGATCCTGATAGTAATCGGGGTGCCCCTTGCCGACGTCCGAACGGGTGATGTGCACCTGCGCGCCGAGTGCGCGTGCGTGCAGGATTTTCTCGCGTGACATCTTGTCCGGCACGACGAGAACCGTGCGGTAGCCCTTCTGCCCCGCCACCAGCGCAAGCCCGAGCCCGGTGTTGCCGGCGGTGGCTTCAATCAGGGTTCCGCCGGGCTTCAGCCGGCCATCGGCCTCGGCTGCTTCGATCATCGCGCGCGCCGGACGGTCCTTGATCGAGCCAGACGGATTGACGCTCTCCAGCTTCAGGAACAGACGGCACGGACCGCAATCGAGCCCCTTCACCTCGACAAGCGGCGTACTCCCGATGAGGTCCAGCAGCGTGGCCATGCGGCGGCTTTAGCACGCTCGCAACGCCATGAAACAAAAAGAACTTTTGTCGCCGTTCGCGCGCGATCGCAGATGGAATCGTCCTCCGCTTCACACACGCGGGAACGAAACTTCTGCGCGCACGATCCGCTCCGGCTCCCCGGTATGACGGTCCCGTGACCGGGAAACGCCGAGAAATGAAGCACTTAATTTAGGTTGTGCAGCGCCGGAGCATTGACTTTCGGGGTTTCGACCCTATTTTCCGTGCAACGGTACGAATTGAGATTCGACCGCTCCTCCCGCGCAATCACCGTATCGTTTGTCCGGCGCGGTTCCGGCGGTCCCCGACCAGAGGCTTTATGTCCTTTTCCGAACTCGGCTTGTCCGACAAAGTTCTATCCGCCGTGCAGGCGGCCGGTTACACCGCCCCCACTCCGATCCAGCAGCAAGCCATCCCCCACGTCCTCGCGCGCCGCGACGTTCTCGGCATCGCGCAGACCGGCACCGGCAAGACCGCGGCGTTCACCCTGCCGATGCTGACCATGCTGGAAAAAGGCCGCGCGCGGGCCCGCATGCCGCGCACGCTGATCCTCGAACCGACCCGCGAGCTCGCGGCCCAGGTCGAGGAAAGCTTCATCAAGTACGGCAGCCAGCACAAGCTCAACGTCGCCCTCATCATCGGGGGCGTTTCTTTTGACAACCAGGACAGCAAGCTCACGCGTGGCGTCGATGTGCTGATCGCGACACCGGGCCGCCTGCTGGATCATTCCGAACGCGGCCGACTGCTGATGTCCGGCGTCGAGTTGCTCGTCATCGACGAGGCCGACCGGATGCTCGACATGGGCTTCATCCCCGACATCGAGCGCATCTTCAAGCTGGTGCCCTTCACCCGGCAGACGCTGTTCTTCACCGCCACCATGCCGCCGGAAATCCAGCGCATCACCGAGCAGTTCCTGCACAATCCGGTTCGCGTCGAGGTGTCGCGCCCTGCCACCACCGCCGGAGGCATCACCCAGCAGCTCGTCAAGTGCGGTCGCGAGGATCACGAGAAGCGCGACACGCTGCGCCGCCTGCTTCGCTCTGCCGACAATTTCAAGAACGCCATCATCTTCTGCAACCGCAAGCGCGAGGTCGCCCAGCTTCATCGCTCGCTGGTGCGGCACGGCTTCAATGCCGCGGCACTGCACGGCGACATGGACCAGGCCGCCCGCACCGCGGCGCTCGACGGCTTCCGCAAGGGCGACACCGCGCTGCTGATCGCCTCCGACGTCGCCGCCCGCGGCCTCGACATCCCCGACGTCAGCCACGTGTTCAACTTCGATGTGCCGCACCACGCCGACGACTACGTGCACCGCATCGGCCGCACCGGCCGCGCCGGCAAGACCGGCACCGCCATCACCATCGTGGCCCCACACGACGGCAAGTCGCTGGCTGCGATCGAAAAGCTGATCGGCCAGAGCATCGCCTGGGCCGGTGAACCACTGTCCGCCGACGAGGCGCATGACGATCGCGGTGGCCGTGGCGGCCGCCGCGACGGGCGCCGTCCCGGCGGACGTTCGCGCAATGGCCGTCCTCCCCGGGAGCAGAGCCGTGCCGATGCGACCGCTCCATCCCCACGCCAGGAACGCCCCGCCGTGGTGACCCCGATGGAGCCACGCGCCCCGCGTCAGCCCCGCCACGAGCCGGCCGAGCCCGCCGCCGGCGCGATGCATCTGCCCGCATTCCTGCTGCGCCCGATCCGCGCAAGGGTCTAACACCCCGCCGGAATTCCTGCCGTTTACCGGCCATTCATGCCTTTGGCATACGGTCGGTTTACGTTCCGGGGCACTACACCGCCCGGCGCGCCTTCACGAAATTGGGGTAGGCCGGGGAGCAAGGACGTGCTCCCGAGCGGGGAGAACCGATGGCCGAGAACGGCGGCGAGCACGAACGCACCCTCGCGTTTGCGGAAATTGCGCTCGGTCAGATCAAGGCGCTGCGGCAGCCTGCTATCCCACGCAATTACGAGGTCTGGTACGCCTATGCGACCGGATACAATCCGTCGCTGAACCAGGCCATCAACGAGACGCTCCAGAAGAACGGCAACCTGAGCGATGCCGATCTGGAGAAGGTCTATGCCGCCTTCCTGTCGCCGGCCCGCCTGACCGACAAGCTCGACAAGGTCGGCTCGCGGGTGATGGACGAGATCAACCAGGTGATGGCGATGGTCGACACCGCGGTGGGCTCCGCCTCAAGCTACCACGAGAGCCTTGCTCACATGACGAGCAAGCTCGGCAGCGCCAAGGACCGCGACGGCATCCGCTCCATCATCGAGAGCCTGGTGCAGACCGCCAACGAGATGCAGACCAACAACCAGAAGCTGGAAGAGCGGCTGAACGCCTCGCGGGCGGAGATCAGCCAGCTCCAGCAGAACCTCGACGCGGTCCGTCACGAAAGCCTCACCGATCCGCTGACCGGCCTTGCCAATCGCAAGCATTTCGATGCCTCGATCCTGAAGGCCCTCAACGAGTCGACCGAGCGCAACGAGCCGCTGTCGCTGCTCCTGACCGACATCGATCACTTCAAGACCTTCAACGACACCTGGGGCCACCTCACCGGCGATCAGGTGCTGCGTCTCGTTGCCATGTCGATGAGGCAGAACGTCAAGGGCCAGGACATCGCGGCGCGCTACGGCGGCGAGGAATTCGCGGTGGTGCTGCCCAACACGGTGCTGCGTTCGGGCGTCACGGTCGGCGACCACATCCGCCGGGCCGTCATGTCGAAAGAACTGATGAAGCGCTCGACCGGCCAGAACCTGGGCCGCGTCACGATCTCGGTGGGCGTCGCCACCGCCCGTCACGGCGACACCGTGCAGTCGCTGATCGCCCGCGCCGACGGCTGCCTCTACGCGGCCAAGCGCAACGGCCGCAACCGCGTGATCTGCGAGACCGACCCCGAGTTCGGCGGCACGAGCGAAGCCAAGGTCGCCTGACCCTTATTTCCTGCCGCGGGCCGCTCCGCGCACCGTTTTCGGCGCAGGTCTCTTGTTTGG
>CAZGSW010000009.1:31662-37731 GCA_964528635.1 uncultured Rhodoplanes sp.
CGCCAGTTCGTCGGGATCGTCGTAGAGCCGGTCCGGCATCCGCCAGTAGGACATCACCGACCGCCTGCCGCCCTTCGCTGCATAGGTGAACGGGCCGAGCCCTTCCCGCTCGAAATCGGGAACCGTGGCGGGTCCGGCCTTGAGGTAGATCGCGCCGTCGCTGACCAGACCGATCATCAGGCCGTCGGCGAAGATACCGGCGCCTCCGAACATGCGCCGCACCGCGACCGGTCCGAATAGCGAAAACAATTCGACGATATGATCGTGGTCGCCGCCGGCGCGCACGCTGGTCCTACTGCGCAGGCGCGCCGGACTCCGCCACCGGAGTGATTGCAACCGATTCACCGCAGCCACAGGCGGACGTCTGGTTCGGATTGTTGAAGACGAACTGCGATGACAGCCTGTCGGTCTTGTAGTCCATCTCGGTGCCGAGCAGGAACAGCACGGCTTTCGGATCGATCAGGATCCTGACGCCCTTGTCCTCGACCACCTCGTCGGTCGGGCTGACGGCCTCGGCGTATTCCATGGTGTAGGACATGCCGGCGCAGCCGCCGTTCTTGACGCCGACGCGCAGGCCGGCGACAGGGCGATCCATCTTCGCCATCAGTTCCTTGATGCGGGCCGCAGCGGCGTCGGAAAGCCGCATCGCCTGGGGTCGGGGCCGGGCCGTGGCCATTCCATTCTCCTTTGGCAGGCCAACGGCCTGCCGTTGCCGTCTAGATAGTCAATGGCCGGTCCGATTGCCAAGAGTTCCGGGACGGCCTTGCAGCTATTCTAACGCCTGCGCCGGTAAATACCGGTGAAATAGACCCCGGCACCGCCGCAATTGCCGTTGTCCTCCACCACCATCACCTCGTGAATCAGCGCGAATTTGAGCACACAGTCGGTCTTGTCGGCCTTCTCGATCGGAACCGTCTCGCCGACGCTGTCCGCAAAGGCCATCGCGTTGCCGTCCGGCCTGACGCCCTCACCCGCAATATCGCCCGTGTTCACCGACTGATACCGCTTGCTGAACGAATCGCCCTCGATGTCGAGCGTGCCCGGCGTCTTGCCGCGGCTGACGGTGATGTTCGAGTTCAGATAGCGCCATTTGCCGAGCCAGCGCCCAAGCGGCGGCTGCGGCGCCGGACGGACTTCGACCGCACTCTCCGGAAGCCAGCCGGCCGAAACGGTGCCGCGGCGATCGACGAACCCGGCGCAGACGAATCCCGGCGTCTTGTCCTCCGCGACGATCACCCTGTCGCCGCGCACGACATAACCCTTGCGGCGGCACGCCGCCCCCGCGCCGGGGCAATCGTCGCGATGATCGGAGCCCGCGTAGAAGTGGTTCCGCGCCTGCTTCCCTGCGATCACGCCGGGCCGCAGCGTGGCGGGATCGGCCGTGATATGGCCGTCGTGGCAGCCCCGGTCGCCCTGTGCTTGCGCGGGCATCAGCGTGGCGAGAAGCAGGCAGGCTGCACCCGCGCCCCGCACCGGCTCACCACATGTTGAGAACGAGCCGCGCCTCATCGGTCATCCGGCTCTGGTCCCATGGCGGATCCCACACCACCGCCACGTCGACCTTGCCGACCCCGGCCACGCTCGAAACGGCGTTTTCGACCATCTGCGGCAGATCCTGCGCCGCGGGGCAGTTCGGCGTGGTGAGCGTCATGTCGACCTTCACCGAACGATCGTCGGCGATATCGACCTTGTAGATCAGCCCCAGTTCGTAGATGTCGGCTGGAATTTCCGGATCGTACACGGTCTTCAGCGCAGCCACGATCTCGTCGGTGAGCCGCGTGATTTCCGCCTCCGGCAGCGCCGAGCCTGCGGCCACGGCCGCTCCGGACGCCGGTTTCTGATTGTCGGTTTCGTCGGTCATGCGAAAATATCCTGAGCCTTGACCAGCGCCTGCGCAAGCTGGTCGATCTCCTCGCGCGTGTTGTACATCGCAAATGAGGCCCGGCATGTGGCGGTGACGCCGTAGCGGGCCAGCAGCGGCATCACACAATGGGTTCCCGCCCGCACCGCAACGCCGGCGCGGTCGATCACCGTCGCCACGTCGTGCGGATGGGCGCCCTTCATCTCGAACGACACAATCGGCCCCTTGTCCGGCGTATTGCCGATGATGCGAAGCGAGTTGATCTCGCGGAGCCGGTCATGGGCATAATTCACGAGCCCTGCCTCGTGGGCGCGGATGCGCGGCTTGCCCACTGAATTGACGTAATCGATGGCGGCGCCAAGCCCGATCGCCTGCACGATCGGCGGTGTACCGGCCTCGAAGCGGTGCGGCGGCTCGCCGTAGGTGATGCGGTCCTCCGAGACCTCGCGGATCATCTCGCCGCCGCCGTTGAACGGCGGCATTCCGGCCAGCAGATCATACTTGCCCCACAGCACGCCGATGCCGGTCGGCCCATACAGCTTGTGGCCTGTGAAGACGTAGAAATCGCAGCCGATGTCCTGCACGTCGACGTCGAGATGCACCGCCGCCTGACTGCCGTCGACCAGCACGGGAATGCCGTGCGCCTTCGCGCGCTTCACCGCATCTTTGACCGGCACCAGCGTGCCGGTCATGTTCGACATATGCGTGATGGCGACGAGCCTGGTGCGCGGCGTCAGCAGCTTCTCGAACTCGTCGATCAGGAAATTGCCGTCCTCGTCGACCGGCGCCCACTTGATGACGGCGCCCTGCCGTTCGCGCAGGAAGTGCCACGGCACGATGTTGGAGTGGTGCTCCAGGATCGACAGCACGATCTCGTCGCCAGGCTTGACCCGCTCGCGGCCGAACGTCTGCGCCACCAGGTTGATCGCCTCGGTGGCGTTGCGGGTGAAGATCACCTCCTCGAGACGCGGCGCGTTGAGAAACGCCCTCACCTTCTCACGCGCGCCCTCGTATCCCTCGGTCGCGGCGTTGGCGAGATAGTGCAGGCCGCGATGCACGTTGGCATATTCGGATGTGTAGGCCTGCATCAGGCGGTCGAGCACGGTCTGCGGCTTCTGTGCGGACGCTGCGTTGTCGAGATACACCAGCGGCTTGCCGTACACCTGCATCGACAGGATGGGAAAGTCCTGCCGGATGCGGGCGACGTCGTAGCTGCCGTTCTGCACCGCGGGATGCATTACCGGCCTCCGCGCGCATTGAGCCAGGCGGCGACGTGCTCCATCAGCGTGTCACGCAGGCCGGCGTGCTCGATGCCTTCCACGGTCTCGCCGATGAAGGCCTGCACCAGCAGCGCCTCCGCCTCGGGCTTCGGGATGCCGCGCGCCATCAGGTAGAATTTCAGGTTCTCGTCGAGCGAACCGGACGTCGCGCCGTGACCGCACTGCACGTCGTCGGCGAAGATTTCCAGCTCCGGCTTGCTGCTCGCCTCGGCGTGATCCGACAGCAGCAGTGCGCGCGACATCATCTTGGCGTCGGTCTTCTGCGCGTGGGGCCGCACGATGATCTTGCCCTGGAACACGCCGCGGCTTCTGTCATCAAGCACCATCTTGAACAGCTCGCGGCTCTGGCAGCCGCCGGCCTTGTGATCGGCCACCAGCGTGGTGTCGACGTGCTGCTCGTCCCGGATCAGGCTGGCGCCGCGGATGTTGGCGAGCGTTCCGCTGCCGTCGAAGCGCAGAAAGAGCTGGTTGCGGACAAGTCCGCCGCTGTTGATGAAGCTGAAGTCGTTGAACCGCGCACGGGCGCCGATCGCCGCCATCAGCGTGGCAATGTGGGCGGCTGCGCTGCCGCCGAACACCTTGACGTGATCGACGTGAACGTCGTCGCCGATCGCCATCTCCATTGCCGCATTGATCTGATGCCGCGCCGTACACTCGTGGCTTTCCACGATCATTGCGCGCGCGCCCTTGTCGATCACCACGAGCGAACGGGTGAACACCGATGCGGGCGTGGAGCCCGCCGCCGCGAACACCAGATGGATCGGCCGCTCGACCACCGCCCCGGCTGCGACGTGAATGAACGCGCCGTCGCGCATCAGCGCGGTGTTGAGCGCAACCGACGTATCGTTTTCCGGCGGCATGACCTTGCCGAGGTGCGCCGCGATGAGCGGATCGGACGACGCCAGGACCTGGGCCATCGGCCGGATGGTCAGGCCCTTCTCCAGGGCGTTCAGGTCCGAGATTTCAGGGGCGAACACGCCGTCGACGAACACGATCCGGCGCCCGTCCATATCCGGCAGCAGCCGCGCCATGTCCCTTGCCCTGGCCCGGGCTTCGGCGTCAGGCGCGCCGGCGAGCGGCAGCGCATCGCGCATCAGGGCGCGCAGGTCGGTATACTTCCATTCCTCGACGCGACGGTTCGGCAGACCGTCGGCATCGAAACGCCGGAACGCCGCATCGCGCAGCGCCACGATCTTGCCGTCGCCGGGCAGCGACGGTTTCGCCGCCGCATAAGCCTCGGCCAGCGCCTGTTCGGCAGCGGTCTTTACCAATGCGACATTAGCCATAGCATCAAGCCCTGCGCGCCATGCCGGCACGCTCATTGCCGCCATCTAGGCTTCAATCAAGCCAAGACGACGTTCCACACGATCAAACCGGGCATCGATGCGATCGACCCGAACCGAAAGATTGGCCAGTTCGGTCATCGAGGCATCCCAGCCCAAAGTCCTCCAAGCGGCCACCTTACGCGGCATCGTCCTGAAACTGCGCGTAACCGGAGGCCTCCAGCTCGAGCGCAAGTTCCTTTCCGCCGGTTTTCACGATGCGGCCCTTCGACAGCACGTGCACCACGTCCGGCACGATGTGGTCGAGCAGCCGCTGATAGTGGGTGATGACGATCATCGAACGATCCGCCGAACGCAGCCGGTTCACGCCATCGGACACGACCTTCAGCGCGTCGATGTCGAGACCGGAGTCGGTCTCGTCCAGCACGCACAGCCGCGGCTGCAACAGCGCCATCTGCAGGATCTCGTTGCGCTTCTTCTCGCCGCCTGAGAAGCCGACGTTGACGCCGCGCCGCAGCATGTCGGTGTTGATCTCGAGCTTGCCGGCGGCCTCGCGCACCGTCTTCATGAATTCCGGCGTCGACAGCTCGGCCTCGCCGCGCTGCTTGCGCTGCGCGTTCAGCGCGGTGCGCAGAAACGTCATGGTGGCGACGCCCGGAATCTCCATCGGATACTGGAACGCGAGGAAAATGCCCTTGGCCGCACGCTCGTCCGGCTGCATGCCGAGCACGTCGTCGCCGTCGAGCAGGATCTGCCCTTCGGTCGCCTCGTAGCCTTCGCGGCCTGCCAGCACATAGGCGAGCGTCGACTTGCCTGAGCCGTTCGGGCCCATGATGGCGTGGACCTCGCCCTTGCCGACCGTGAGATCGAGACCATTGAGAATCTGCTTGCCGTCCACCCTGACGTGCAAATTCCTGATTTCAAGCATAGGCACCACAACGTTCCTTCTGACCTACAGGCTGAAATGCGAGATGATCTCGGCAATCAGCTCCTTTTTCTTGGCGTCCTTGTCGGGGCCCGCGACCGGCCCGAGCGAACGCCCGCTCACATCCACCTCGCCCTGCTCGCCGACCACGATCAGCATGGCCTCGGCATAGACGCCTTCCTCCGGCTTGCGCAGCACGATCCGGGTGCCGTCGAAGGCCGCCTGCACGCCGCTATCGCGCAGCTTCACCGACGTCGCGATGTCGGCATCGAAGAACTCCTTCAGGAACCCGCTCGCGGCCTGGCATCGCGCCCGCCGCTCCGCTTCGTCCTTGCCGCGCTTCGCATCGAGCTCCGCGACCGCCTTGTCCAGCGCCGACATGCCTCGCCTAGCCCATGCTCTATCCGACCGAGCCTTCGAGACTGATCGAAATGAGCTTCTGCGCCTCGACGGCGAATTCCATCGGCAACTGCTGCAGCACGTCCTTGACGAAGCCGTTGACCACGAGCGCTATCGCCTCCTCCGCG
This sequence comes from uncultured Rhodoplanes sp., assembly GCA_964528635.1. Taxonomy (GTDB): domain Bacteria; phylum Pseudomonadota; class Alphaproteobacteria; order Rhizobiales; family Xanthobacteraceae; genus Z2-YC6860. Next base: position 37,539 of record CAZGSW010000009.1, read on the forward strand.
GACAGCCCGCGCTGGCGGCAGTAGAACAGCATGTCCTCCGAAATCTTCGAGGTGGTCGCCTCGTGCTCGAACACCGCCGATGAATTCTTCGCCTCGATGTACGGCACGGTGTGTGCGCCGCAGTGATCGCCGATCAGGAGCGAATCGCAGTTGGTGAAGTTGCGCGCGCCGGTGGCGCGGCGGTGCGCCGTCA
>CAZGSW010000010.1:0-37004 GCA_964528635.1 uncultured Rhodoplanes sp.
CTGCGTGAGTACCTGGCGGAACTTCGCGTCAGCGTGCCGGTGACGCGCCTCGCCAAGTGGAAGACCACCTGGCAGCTTGTCGCGGTGGGCTTCCTGATCTGTGGCGAGGCGGGCGACAAGGTCGTTCCGATCGTAACCCCAATGGGACTGACGCTGCTCTGGCTGTCGGCTCTGGTGACGCTATATACCGGCTGGGACTACATGCGCGCCGGGTTGCGCCACATGATCGACGAATGAGATGAAACTCCTGTATTTCGCCTGGGTGCGCGAGCGGATCGGCAAGGCCGAGGAGGACGTCGCGGTTCCGCCATCGGTATCGACCGTGGACGAATTGATGACCTGGCTGTCGGGCAGGGGCGAGGAGTACGCCCATGCTTTCGAGAATGCGAAGGTGATCCGCGCGGCCATCGACAAGCGCCATGTGAAGGCCGACACGGCGATCCGGGGCGCCCGTGAGGTCGCGTTCTTTCCGCCCATGACGGGCGGCTGAGATTGTCGTCCCCGCGCAGGCGGGGACCCAGACTCCCGGTGGTGGTTATGGGTCCCCGCTTTCGCGGGGACGACGACGGACGGAAAACCTCGATTCCAAATCGGCCAGCCTCTGCTTAGAATTGTCCCATGACCGTTCGTCTGCAACGCGAGAATTTCGACTCCGCTGCCGAAGCCGCCCGGCTGACGGCCGGCCGCACTGACGTCGGCGCGGTGGTCACGTTCTCGGGCCTTTGCCGCGGCGCCGAATCGGGAGAGCCGATCGTCGCGCTGGCGCTCGAGCATTACCCCGGCATGGCGGAGGCCGAGATCGCGCGTCACGTCGAGGAGGCAGAGGCACGCTGGCCGCTGCTCGGCGTGACGGTGATCCACCGCTACGGCCGCATCGAGCCTGGCGAAAACATCGTGCTGGTGGTGACGGCGTCGTCGCACCGCGAGGCTGCGTTTGCGGCGGCCGAGTTCCTGATGGACTACCTCAAGACCCGCGCGCCGTTCTGGAAGCAGGTCGAGGCGGCCGGCCGCACCGATTGGGTCGACGCCAAAGCCTCGGACGACGCTGCGGCGGACCGCTGGCGCAAGGACCAGGCGGCGGAATAGCCGGGCGGGGCCCTTTCCATTCGGCCTCGGTTTTGCACCTCCTGGCCGGCCCCCGGTTCCCCGAGGCTATTAACGCTGACCGGTGCGGCCGGGCAGGATCGGCCCGCGCCTGCTATAATCCGACCCATGAAGCAGACCGCCACCCGTCGGACCGTGCTGCGCCTGCTTGGCGCGCTGCCGTTGCTCGCCGGCAGCGCCGGGTTTGCGTCCGCCCGCGAAGGTTCGCTGATCGGCCGTCTGATCGCGGAGGCCCGGCAGAAGCCGCGGATTTCCGAGCGGATCGATTTCATATCCCGCTCGCTGATCGGCATCCGCTACCAGTCCAACACGCTGATCGGTGGACCACGCCGCAAGGAGGTGTTCGTGGTCCGTGAGGACGCGTTCGACTGCGTCACGTTCTGCGAGGTCGTGCTGGCCGCCGCCCGCGCCCGCGATCTTCCGGAGTTCGAAGCGGCGCTCGTGAAAATCCGCTATGAGCACGACCGGGTGAAGTGGGACGAACGCAATCACTACTTCGGTCAATGGAGCGAACGTGCGGTCGAGAAGGGTATCTGCGAGCGCATCGCGATGCAGCCTTCGCTGACGATCCGCAAGACCGTGAAGTGGGGCGAGATCGGCAGCCGCAACGTCTCCGTTGCCGCCGTTCCGGTCGGCGCCTTCATGGCGAACCAGCCGCTGCTCGCGCCCGGCGACGTGATCGGATTCGTATCGAGGCGCAGCAATCTCGATTTCTACCACACCGGCCTGCTGGCCTTCGGCAGGGACGGCACGCTGCTGCTGCGTCATGCGTCGCAAAGCCGCCGCCGCATCCTCGACGAGCGCATGGCGGACTTCGTCAGGCACAATCGCGTGCGCTACGTTTCGCTGCTGCGGGCGGTGGAGCCGGAACACACGGCCAAGAGCTGAGCGTGGCGGCGCGCGTGGCATCGCGGGACGGCGGGACCGTCGCGGACCTGATCCGCTCTTGTGCGCTCCGCCTGAAGCGCGCCAGGCTCGCATTCGCTCACGGCACCGCCGATCCGGTCGCGGAGGCCGCGTTCATGGCGACCGAGGTCCTGCGCATCCACCCCGACGATATCGAGGACGTGGCCGGCCGCCGGCCGACTGCGGCACAGGCGGGACGGTTTGCGGCGCTGGTCGAGCAGCGCATCAGGACGCGAAAACCCGCCGCCTATCTCCTGAACAAAATCTACATGCGCGGCGTGCCGTTCTACATCGACGAGCGCGCCATCGTGCCGCGTTCGTATCTCGGCGAATTGCTGGACAGCGAGGAACTGGCCGGCGAGAGCTTCTCGCTGCTGCCGGATGCCGCAAAGGTGACACGCGTGCTGGACCTCTGCACCGGTTCGGGCTGTCTCGCGATCCTCGCGGCGATGCGGTTTCCCAAGGCCAGGGTCGACGCCGTCGACCTGTCCGGCGACGCCCTGCAGGTTGCGAAACGCAACGTCGCCGACCACAGGCTGACCAGGCGCATCCGGCTGAAGCAGGGCGACCTGTTCGCGCCCGTGAAGCAAGAACGCTACGACCTCATCATCTCGAACCCGCCTTACGTCGACGCCCGCGGCATGCGCTCGCTCCCGGCCGAGTGCCGTCACGAGCCGGCGATGGCATTCGACGGCGGCAAGGACGGCATTGCGATCGTGCGGCGGATCGTCGACGAGGCCGGTGCGCACCTCAGGCCGGGCGGCGGGCTTCTGTGCGAGGTCGGCCGCTGCCGGCCGGCGTTGGAACGCGCGTATCCGCGCATGCCGTTGCTCTGGCTCGACAGCGAGGAGAGCGAAGGCGAGGTGTTCTGGCTGGATGCGCGGGGATTGGAGTGACGTGAAGCGCACGTGTCCCGGGCGAGCGGAGCGAGACCCGGGACCCCGGTTTATCTCGACGCAGGGAAAGAAACCGGGGTCCCGGCTCGCGGCTCGCTAACGCTCGCTTGGCCGGGACACGGAGTCGGTGCTACGCCGCCGCCTGCTTGCCCTTCGGCTGCACTTCGGCGGTGTAGTCGTCCATCAACTGCTTGGTGACGACGCCCGGCGTGAATTTCCACTGCGCAATCTCGGCAACTGCCGTTACCTCCGCCGCGGTGCCGGTGATGAAACACTCGCTGAAGCCCGAAAGCTCTTCCGGCATGATGCGGCGCTCGATCACCTCGATGCCGCGCTTCTTGGCAAGCTCGATTGCGGTGGCGCGGGTGATGCCCGACAGGAAGCAGTCGGCGATCGGCGTGTGGATCTTGCCGTCCTTGATGAAGAAGATATTGGCGCCGGTGCACTCGGCGACGCGGCCCTGCCAGTCCAGCATCATCGCGTCGGCGTAGCCTTTGCGCTCGGCGTGGTGCTTGGAGATGGTGCAGATGGCGTAGAGACCCGCGGCCTTGGCCATCGCGGGCGCGGTCTTCGGATCGGGGCGGCGGTAGTCTGCAAGATCGAGGCGGATGCCCTTGAGCCGCTGCTCCGGATCGAAGTAGCTCGGCCACTCCCAGTTGGCGATCGCGAGATGAATCTTGTTGTTCATCGCGGTGACGCCGAGCTGTTCCGAGCCGCGCCAGGCGATGGCTCGGATGTAGCAGTTGGCCATGCCGTTCTTTTCGACGACCAGCCGCTTGGCTGCGTCGATCTCGGCGGCGGAGTAGGGGATTTCGAAATCGAGGATGTTGGCGGAGCGCTTCAGCCGCTCGGAGTGCTCGGTGCACTTGAAGATCGCGTCGCTGTAGGCCCGCTCGCCTTCGAACACGGCGCTGGCGTAGTGCAGTCCGTGGGTGAGGACGCTGATCTTTGCGTCCGCTGTGGGCACCAGGGTGCCGTCGAACCAGATCAGATCCTGGCGTTGGTCGAAGGGCACGGCCATGGGATTCCCTCCAAGGGTACGGGCCGGACGGCCCTCAATCGGCTCTTTTGCTTCGGGCCTCAAGTCCCGATATGTTTTGCATCCGGGTCATGAGAGCGCGCTTCCAGAGGCGGTTCAAGGCAACCGCCGAACGACTGTGCGGCGGTACGATCCTTTCGTGAGGTCGCGTGTTTGCGTAACAATCAATCCAAAATATGTCAATATGACTGACATAAATCTGACCTCTCCAGCCGACCGCACGGAGCCGTCCGCACCGGACCGGTCCGCCCCGGAGCCCATGTGGGACGTTATCGAGCTGCTGTTTTTTGCCTACCGGGATTTCGTCAGCGATCCCGACGATGTCCTGGCCAAGTTCGGCTTCGGACGGGCTCACCACCGGGTCCTGCACTTCGTGAACCGGCACCCCGGCATGAAGGTGGCCGACCTGCTCGACGTGCTCAGGATCACCAAGCAGTCGCTCGGCCGGGTTCTCAAGCAACTCGTCGACGAGGGCTACGTTATCCAGAAGGAAGGCGCCAACGATCGCCGCCAGCGCCTGCTTTACGTCACAACAAAGGGCGAAGCTCTGGCCATGAAGCTGGCCGGACTGCAGACGGAACGGATCGCACGGGCGCTCGCCGAGATCGGGCCGGGCGCCCACGAGCAGGCCTGCCGCTTCCTCACTGCGATGATCGATGCCGAGGGCCGCGACGGCGTCCAGAAGCTCATTGCCCGGGCCGACCGCGCGCGGCGGCCCCGCCCGTAGCCGAGGGCGGGGACCGATGGCCCCAGTGCTCGCTCCGATCCCGCCCGCCGACGACGCGCCGCATCTGCTGGTGGTCGACGACGACCGCCGCATCCGCGACTTGCTGTCACGCTTCCTGACCGGCGAAGGGTACCGTATCTCCACTGCTGAGACGGCGGCAGCGGCGCGCGCCAAACTCAACGGCATGAGCTTCGACCTTCTGATCCTGGACGTGATGATGCCGGGCGAAAGCGGCTTCGAATTCGCACGCTCGATCCGGCAGACGTCGAACGTGCCGATCCTGATGCTGACCGCCCGCGATGCCGCCGAGAGCCGCATCACCGGGCTCGAGATCGGCGCCGACGACTACGTGTCCAAGCCGTTCGAGCCGCGCGAGCTGTCGTTGCGCATCGCCAGCATCCTCAAGCGGGTGCGCCCGGCTGCGGCGCCGCCTCCGGAGTCGGTGCGGTTCGGCGAGTTTATCTTCCACATCGCTCGCGCCGAACTGCGCAAGGGCGACGACGTGATCCGGCTCACCGACCGCGAGCGCGAGATGCTCGGCATTCTCGCCGCCAGCCCGGGAGAGACCGTGCCGCGGCTGGCGCTCGCCGGCAGCGGCGGCGCCGCCAACGAGCGCGCGGTCGACGTCCAGATCAACCGCCTGCGCCGCAAGATCGAGCGCGATCCCGCCAATCCGCTGATCGTGCAGACGGTGCGGGGCATCGGCTATCGCCTCGTGGTGTCGCCATGACCACGCTCGACATCGGCAGGGAGCGGTTGCGCTCGGCGGCGAACCGGGTGCGCACCGCTTCGGGCCGGCTGTCGTCCGCCTGGCTGCGGTTCAACCGGCTGGTCAAGGGCGTGCTGCCGAAGGGCCTCTACGCGCGCTCGCTGCTCATCATCATCGCGCCGATGGTGATCCTGCAGTCGGTGGTGGCGTTCGTGTTCATGGAGAGGCACTGGAACCACGTCACGCAGAACCTGTCCGCCGCCGTGGTGCGCGACGTCGCCGCGCTGATCGAGATCGCGAAGACGCAGGCGAGCGACCCCGAGCAGGCCCTGGTGAGACGCATCGCGCAGGAAAAGCTCGGCCTCGTGGTCGATTTCCTGCCGCTGTCGGACATGCCGCCACCCGGCCCGAAGCCGTTCTTCTCGCTGCTGGACCAGGCGCTCTCGGTCGAGCTGCGCAAGCAGATCGGCCGGCCGTTCTGGATCGACACCGTCGGGCGCTCCGCGCTGGTCGAAATCCGCATCCGGCTCGACAACGCGGTGATGCGGGTGCTGGCGCGGCGCAGCGCGGCGTACGCCTCCAACTCGGAAATCTTCCTGCTCTGGATGGTCGGCACCTCGCTGGTTCTGCTCACCGTCGCCATTCTGTTCCTGCGCAACCAGATCAAGCCGATCCTGACGCTGGCCGATGCCGCCGAGAGCTTCGGCAAGGGCCGCGAGGCGCCGAACTTCCGGCCGCGCGGGGCGCGCGAGGTGAGGCGCGCCGCCCAGGCCTTCATGGAGATGAAGGAGCGCATCGAGCGGGCGATGGAGCAGCGGACCGCCATGCTGGCCGGCGTCTCGCACGACCTGCGCACGGTGCTGACGCGCTTCAAGCTGGAACTGGCCCTGATCGAGGACAATCCCGAAGTGGAACTGCTCAGGCGCGACGTCGACGAGATGCAGCGCATGCTCGAGGCGTATCTCGCATTTGCGCGCGGTGACGCCGGCGAGAACGCCGAGCCGACCGACATGGCGGCGTTCATGAGGGAGCTGAAGATCGACGCCGAGCGCGACGGCCACAAGACCAGCATCGGATTCCACGGCCATCCGATCGTCACCGTGAAGCCGGCGGCGTTCAAGCGCTGCATCGGCAACCTGGTATCGAACGCGGCGCGCTTTGCCGATTCGATCTCCATCACCGGGCACCGCGATCACCGCTACCTGACGGTCACCGTCGACGATGACGGTCCCGGTATTCCCGCCGCGATGCGCGAGGAGGTGTTCAAGCCGTTCCTGCGGCTCGACGACGCGCGCAACCAGGATCGCGTCGGCACCGGCCTTGGGCTCGCGATCGCGCGCGATATCGCGCGCTCGCATGGCGGCGACATCACGCTGGCGGAGAGTCCGCTCGGCGGCCTGCGCGCCGCGGTCCGGGTGCCGGTGTAGCCCGCAAGACTCTGTCAGGCCGCTTCGCGCGGCTGCCGCCCGCCCCGGCGCGGCTGGCGCGCGCGCCTGACGAAATCGCGGGCGCGCTCCGGGATGCGGCAGAGATCGTCGAGCATGCCGGCGAAGCGCTGCCCGCGCGCCAGTTCGCGATCGAGCGCCGCAAGCGTGCGAGCATGACCCTCGTCGTCGTCATCCACCCAGGTGCGCAGCACGTTGGCGAACATCATCGCGAGGCCTTGCGCGCGCATCATGCCCTTCGGGCCGGATGCGCCGATGCCTGCCGCGGTCAGCATCCATTGCTGCGATTGCACCGCCAGTGCGTTGAGCGCCAGCGCAAGCCCCGGATTGCAGGGCACGGAGCGCATCAGCGAGCGGATCGCGTCCTTGTGCGGTTCGAGAATGTCGAGCCGGCGCATCAGCACGTCGAACAGCCGTTCGCGTGGCGATTCATCGGCCATATCGGCGTCCGGGGCGGCCAGCACCTCCCGATCGACCTCCTTGATGTGGGCGGCAAGGATCGAGAGCGGCGATCCGAACTCGGCGCGCAGGTCCGCGAGCGAAAGCCCGGCGCTGTCTGCGATGTCCGCCGGACCGATCGATTCGAACGGCTGGTCGCGCAGCAGGTCGAGCAGCGCCGCGATCGCCTTCTCGCGGTTGGATCCGGCGGGCCGCGACGAGGCGGCGCGTGTGGCGGCCGGACGGGACGGTGAGCGGCGTCTGGATTTGCGGGCCATGACGGAACTCCTCACGCTTGGCGTTGACCTGAAAACTTAAGCCTTCAAACGGACCGTTCCAAGCCGCGCTAACCGGCCAGTTCCCGGCCGCGCCGGGCCGCAGCCGCCACCGCCCTGGTCATAAGAGCCCGCAGGCCGTCGCCGGCCATCAGGACTTCGAGCGCCGCCGCGGTCGTGCCGCCGGGCGATGTCACGTTCGTTCGCAGGGTTCCCGGGTCGAGCGGCGAGCGATGCAGCAGTTCGCCGGAACCCGAAACCGTAGCCCGCGCCAGTTGCTCGGCAAGCGGTCCCGGCAGTCCCGCGGCCACGCCGGCCTGCGCCATCGCCTCCGCAAGCAGGAAGACATACGCAGGGCCGGAGCCGGACACCGCGGTCACCGCGTCCATCAGGTCCTCGTCGTCGACCCAGCAGACCGCCCCGGTCGCGGCAAGCAGGATGTCGGCCAGCTTGCGGGCGGCCCTGCCGGCCTTTGCGTTCGGGACGGCGACCGTGATGCCGCGGCCGATCGCCGCCGGTGTGTTGGGCATCGCCCGCACGATGGCGGCGCCGGGAAGTGCGCTCTCCAGAAACGCCAGATTCTTCCCCGCCATGATGGAGACCACGACGGTCTTGGCCCCGACCATGGCGGCGAGTTGCGGAACCGCGTCCGGCGCGACCTGCGGTTTCACCGCGACCACGAGCGCCGCCACATCGCCGATCCTGCCTTTCGGATTGATGCGCACACCGCGCCGGGCGAGGGCGCGAATCTCCTTCGACGGCTTGGGCTCGATCACGACCACCTTCCGGGGCGGCAGCCTGAGCCCGAGCCAGCCGTCGAGCATCGCGCCGCCCATCTTGCCGGCGCCGACCAGGACGAGATTGCCGGGGATGGCAGCGAGGGAAGGTTGTTTCGCCAGCTTCGTTTTTTTCGATTTGGCCATGGTCTGTCCACCCGTCATGCCCGGCCTTGTGCCGGGCATCCACGCCTTGGCGGCAAGGTAAACGCGTGGATGGCCGGGACAAGCCCGGCCATGACGATCGACAGTATCCGCTTTGAAGCTCAGGCCTCGCCCGAGGTCTCGAACATCGCCGCATCGAGCGCGGCGCGGGCGGGCTTGCCGGCCCAGACCACGAACTGGAACGCCGGGAAGTAGCCCTCGCAGGCCTCCAGCGCGCTGGAGAGCAGCGACTGGCACTGCGGACTGGTCGGCTCGAGTCCGCCGGCCAGCACCAGCGCATGGCGGAACATCACCATGCCGTCCTTGATCCAGAGATCGAAGTGGCCGACCCAGAGTTGCTCGTTGATCAGCGAGATGAGCTGCTGCACTTCGGTGCGGCGGCGTTCCGGCACCTTGAGGTCGAAGGCGCAGGCCAGGTGCAGAGCCTCGATGTCGTTCATCCATGTGAACGAGAGCTGGTAGTCGCTCCAGCGCCCTGCGATCAGGATGGTGATTTCGTCGTCGCCGGCCCGTTCGAAGGACCAGTCGTTCACCGAAGCGATGCGTTCGACCACATCGAGCGGATTGATTCGAGTCTCTTCGGTAAGACCGGTGAGGGCCATGCCGTCTCCACTATCGTCGTTCCAGGAAAAAGGTGCACGCGCACCAGCACGCGTGAAACGCAACGCTCCCTGACGGGATCACGCTTGGACACGGCACCTGCTCACGACGCTGGAAGAAGCGGCACGGAACGAATCACGTGGTGATTCGAATATACGTCCCCTGACTCCGCCCGCGAAAGCCTCTTACTGGAACAAGTCTTTGAAGAATCGTGCCGATTCGGGCAACGGCAACGGCCGCCCCATCCACAGGGATTATCGGTCATTGCATTGACTCAATGCCGCCGCGGAGTCCGCGGACTCAGTTCAGTCGTCGAACAGGCTCGACACCGACTCTTCCTTCGCCGTGCGCGCGATCGCCTCGCCGATCAGGCCGGCGATCGGCAGCACGCGGAGGTTCTTCGCGTTGCGCACCGCTTCGGTCGGCTGGATCGAGTCGGTAATGACCAGTTCCTTCAGCCGGGACTCGACGATGCGCGGTACGGCCTTACCGGAGAGCACGCCGTGGGTGATGTAGGCGTAGACGTCGGACGCGCCATCCTTGAGCAGTGCATCGGCGGCGTTCACCAGCGTGCCGCCGGAGTCGACGATGTCGTCGACCAGGATGCAGGTGTGGCCCTTCACGTCGCCGATCACGTTCATCACCTCCGACTCGCCGGCGCGCTCGCGGCGCTTGTCGATGATGGCGAGCGGCGCGTTGATGCGCTTGGCGAGGCCGCGGGCGCGCACCACGCCGCCGACGTCCGGCGACACCACCATCAGTTTCGACAGGTCGAACCGCTCCTTGATGTCGCGCACCATCACCGGCGAGGCGAACAGGTTGTCGGTCGGGATGTCGAAGAAGCCCTGGATCTGCCCGGCGTGAAGGTCGAGCGTCATCACGCGGTTGGCGCCGGCGTGGGTGATCAGGTTGGCGACGAGCTTGGCCGAGATCGGGGTCCGCGGGCCCGGCTTGCGATCCTGCCGCGCGTAGCCGAAGTAGGGCAGCACCGCCGTGATCCGGCTCGCCGACGAGCGCCGCAGCGCGTCGATGATGATGAGCAGCTCCATCAGGTGGTCGTTGGCCGGGAACGAGGTCGACTGGATCACGAACGTGTCGGCGCCGCGCACGTTTTCCTGGATCTCGACAAAGACCTCCATGTCGGCAAAGCGCCGGACCTGGGCCTTGGTCAGCGGGGTCTTGAGATAATCGGCGATGCCCTGGGCGAGCTGGGGATTCGAGTTGCCGGCGACGAGCTTCGTTGCTCCATTGCGCGCCGCCATTGCTCTCTCCCACACACGATACGGCGGCCGGACCGCACAGCGCCGCGCGCGGGTCTGATAACAAGGCATTGCGCGCTCTGGCAATACGGACGGCCGCCGGCTCCGGCCTTTTTGCCCCGATTTTCCGGGCTTTTGCCGCGCGTCACCCACGCCTCCGGCCAGGCCCCGGTCAGGCCCTGGAAATGCGCCTTGTTGTGATCGCCGTCACAGCGGAGGGGGCGGTGCCGCGGCACACTGCACCCACGATCCCTTCCCCTGTTGAACTCGCAGCCCCGGCCAACCCGCCGGGGCTTTCTTTTTGGAGGGATCAAACGTCGAGCGAGATGGCGTTGACGTGGCGCCCGTAATCCGGCTCGTGGCGATGGGTGGTGCGGCGGTACGAGTAGAACCGATCTGGATCGGCGTAGGTGCAGATTCCGAGGTTCTCGACCCGTCCGAGCCCCAGCCCGGCCAGTTTCGCCGTCACAAACCCCGGCAGGTCGAACATCGAGCGCCCATCCTTGCCGGCCACGAAGAAGCGCGTGTTGCTCGCGTCCGCGGCTGCAAATTTCTCCACCAGCTCCGGACCCACCTCGTAGTTCGGCTGGCTGATCATCGGGCCGGCGGCGGCCACGATGCGGTTGCGGGCCGCCCCGAGCCGCTCCATCGCCGCGACGGTCGCTTCCAGCACGCCGCCGAGTGCGCCGCGCCAGCCGGCGTGGGCGGCGCCGATCACGCGCGCTTGCGGATCGGCGAACAGCACCGGCCCGCAATCCGCGGTCGACACGCCGACGGCGAGCCCCGGCTCCCTGGTCACGATGGCGTCGGCATGGGGGCGCGACTCGTGGGTCCACGGTTCGCGCGCCTCGACCACCTCGGGCGAGTGAACCTGATAGCAGGTGAGAAAGCGTTCCGGCTGCACGGAAAGCGCTGCGGCCATGCGCGTGCGGTTCTCCGCAACGTTGGCCGGCACGTCCCTGGAGCCGACGCCACCGTTGAGGCTCTTGTACACTCCGTCGGAGACGCCGCCGTCGCGTGTGAAGAAAGCGTGGCGGATGCCCGGCAGCGCGGCGAGGGATGGGGCCTGCAGCATGTCGGTCCGCCGGATTGTCAGAGTACGAAGCCGGGCAGCGCGTCGATGCCGGGCTGGGTGAACGCCACCGCCTTGAACAGTTTCCCCATGCCGGTGCGGCCTCCGCCTGTCAAGCGCGCGGCCGCGACGTCGATGTCGGTGGTGCGGTGGGGCGCCGCCGACTTCAGCGCGGCGGCGCGGCGCTCGATTCCCATGCGGCGCAGGAACTCGGCCTGTTCGAGCGGCCCATGCACGCGCGCGCCCATGCTTTCGGCGGCGAGCGCCAGCGCCTGGAAGTCGACATGCGCGGTGAGATCGACCTCGCCCGGCATGCCGAGCGGATCGACGAAGCCGTGCCCGCCCACCGCTTGCAGCGTTTCGCCCGGTGCGCTCTCGATATGGCCGTAGTCGATCACGAGCGCAGCGCCGCCCTGCCGGGCAAGGCGCCGGCCCAGCGCGAGCGGAAGGTTGTCGGGGCGCCATTCGTACAGCGAACCGAGCGACGCATCGCGCACCTGCTGCGACAGCAGTTGATCGAACAGCGGGATCGGCTCGTCGGCGATGGTGAAGGCGAGATTGTCCTCGTGGTCGAGGCCGACCATGCGCTCGTACCAGCCGTTGATCTGCTTGACCGCCTGATGCACCGGCAGCGCGTCGAAGAATTCGTTGGCCAGCACGATCGCCGGGCCGTCCGGCACATCGTCGAACGAGTTGTGCCAGAGCATCGGCACATCGGCGTCGCGCAGCGTATCCTCCTGACGGCGCCGCAGCGCCGGGCTGACCTCGACGAGATGCACCACGACGGCCTTGCGGAAGTCGGGCATCACGCGCGCAGCGCGCAGCGCGTCGCTCATCATGGTGCCGCGTCCCGGTCCGAGTTCGACGAGCCGCACGTTCTCGGGGCGGCCCATGGCGTGCCAGGCTGCCGCCGCCCACAGGCCGATCAGTTCGCCGAACATCTGGCTCACCTCCGGCGCGGTGGTGAAGTCGCCGGCGCGGCCGAGCGGATCGCGCGTCATGTAGTAGCCGTGCGTCGGGTCGGAGAGGCAGAGCGCCATGAACTGCCGCACCGGCATCGGGCCCGCGATCGCGATACGGCGGCGGATCTCGGCTTCAAGCGGCGTAGTCATGGAGGTTCGGGGGCACCCGCGAGGGACCGTCGCGGTATAGGACACCACGCACGATTTCGCCACGGGCCGCGAGCGCGGCATGTCGTGGCGAGCGAATGGGCCCGGAGAATCGGGTATAGGTGACCGAATCATCGTGGTCGGCCAGCCGGGCCGGCCGCCTCGAAAATTGCTTGAACAGGGGGTTTTCCATGATTGTTCGCTTGGCATCCGCGGCATTGCTGTGTGCCGCCGTACTGGGTTCTGCGGCTCCGGCCCAGGCGGCCGTTCAGGCCGGCATTCTGACCTGCCGGGGAGGCCCCTCGGTCGGACTGATCGTCGGATCGGTGCAACGGTTCACCTGCGTGTTCCGCCCTTCGGACCGGACCCAGCCGGCGCAGAACTACTCCGCACGGGTCGGGCGGGTCGGGCTCGACCTCGGCATCACGTTCGGTTCGAGGCTCGCCTGGGCGGTGTTCGCACCGAGCCGCACGGTGGGGCGGGGCGCCTTGGCCGGCACGTTCGTCGGCGGCAGCGCCAGCGTCGCACTCGGCATGGGCGCGGGGGCCAACGTTCTGGTCGGCGGATCGCAGAATGCGTTCGCCCTGCAGCCGCTCAGCGTCGAGGGCATGGCCGGGTTCAACGTCGCGGTCGGGGCCTCGGGCTTCACTCTGACCTACGGGCGCTGATTCCGCGTCTCCGCGCGGCACGGCCGGCGGCCGTTATCCCATGCGCAGCGGCGGCCGCCGCCGCGCATTCCAGATCAGCAGCACGCCCGCAACGATGAGCGGCACCGACAGCAGCATGCCCATGGTCATGCCGCCCCACAGGAAGCCGAGCTGCGGATCGGGCTCGCGGAACAGCTCGCAGAAGCTGCGCGCCAGCCCGTAGCCGAGCGCGAACGCGCCGAGCACCGTGCCCGGCCGCTTCAGCGCGCCGAACCGGACGATCAGCGCCAGCACCACGAACAGCACCGCGCCCTCGAGCGCCGCCTCGTAGAGCTGGCTCGGATGGCGCGGCAGCGGTCCGCCGCCGGGAAACGCCATCGCCCACGGCACGTCGGCCACCCGGCCCCACAGCTCGCCGTTGATGAAGTTGGCGATCCGGCCGAGCAGCAGCCCGATCGGCGCGGCCGCGCACACCACGTCGCCGAGCGGCAGGATCGGGATGCCGCGCTTCCACGCAAATGCGATCACCGCGACCACGCAGCCGGCAAAGCCGCCGTGGAACGACATGCCGCCCTGCCAGAGCTGGACAATCTCGAGCGGATGCGCGGCGAAGTGCGCCGGATTGTAGAACAGCACATAGCCGGTGCGTCCGCCGAGGATGATGCCGAGCGTGACCCACAGCACGAAATCGTCGAAGTCGGCGACCGTCATCGGCGCCGGGCCGCCCCACAGCCGCTCGTTGCGGATCAGCATGCGCGCATAAAGCCAGCCGAGCAGGATGCCGAAGATGTAGGCCAGCGCATACCAGCGGATCGCGAACGGACCGACCTGGATCAGCACCGGATCGATGGCGGGAAACGGCAGCGCGAAAAGGGGCATGGCGGGATCGCTGCTTGGGAGCGGCCGGAAACGGCTGCCAGGGAACCGCGGGGATTGAGGAATCGCGGCCGGGGATGCGCGGGCCCGTGATGCGACCGCGGCGAGGGCGAAGTCAAGGCGGCCCGGGGCAGATCCGACCGTTGACCGTGCGGTCATTTCGTTGCAAAATCAACGTTGATTATTCAACGGTTTGTTCCCATGGCGATCCCGGCCCCCCAGCGCGCCATCCCTTCCGCCACGCAACGCGTGGGGCGCTTCTCGGTTTGGTTTGCGCGGATCAGCCGTGCCCTGTCGCAGCAGATGGCGCAGTACGCGCGGCGCGAACTGGGTCTCAATCTCGCCGAATACCGCACCCTGCTGATGCTGACGGAGTGCGCCTCGGCCTCGACCCGGGACATCGCGATCGGCACCGAACTCGACAAGGCGCAGATCACCCGCGCGGTCGCCAGCATGACCCGGCGCGGGCTTGTCATTCACGCGGTCGACAGCCGCGACCGCAGGCTGCGCGTCGTCAAGCTCACCGCGGCCGGCCATGAACTGGCCGCGAAATCGATCCCGTTCGCCATCGCGCGGCAGAACCGGATGGAGCGCGCGCTCAGCGCAGCGGAGCTGCGCGTCCTCTGGAAAGCCTTGCACGTCCTGGCCGGAGAGACCCGCGCCATGGAGGAGGAGGCGGCCCGGCCGCCTGTGAGACGAAAGCGGCCACCTGCAGCGCGCCGGTAGGCGAACGGGTTCGAGTGTCATGCGTCATCGCGATTTCGGCCTTCTCCTTTGCGATCACCACCGCGCCACGCCGGGCGTGACGCTGTTTTCTTCGCTGAACGGCAGGACCACCTACCTGATCGGCCTGCGCGGCGACGTGCTGCATCAGTGGACGCATCCACTCATCACCGGGACCTACGGATATCTGCTGGACAACGGCAATCTGCTCTGGGCCGGCCGGTTGCCCGAAGGCCCGCAGCACATGGGCGGCCGCGGCGGTCTGCTGCGGGAGTACGACTGGAACGGCAACGTGGTCTGGGAGCATCGCCACGTCGGCCAGCATCACGACCTGCGCCGCCTGCCGAACGGCAACACGCTGTTCCTGGGCTGGGAGGTGGTGCCGCCGGAAATCGTGGCCCGGATTCCGGGCGGCCTGCCGGGCACCAGTCATCCCGACGGCTGCATGTACGGTGACACCATCGTCGAGGTGACCCCGGACGGCCGGACGGTCTGGGAATGGAGCGCCTGCCGGGACATGGAGGTCGAGCGATATCCGCTCGTGCCGAGCCAGCTTCGCGACGAGTTCGCGCATGCCAACGCGATCTCGCCCCTGCCGAACGGCGACATCTACATCAGCTTCCGCCGTCTCAACACGATCGGTCTGATCGACCGAAAGACAAAGAAACTGAAGTGGGAGCACCGCGACGACAGCTTCGGCATGCAGCACGACTGCGAACCGCTGCCCAACGGCCACGTCACGCTGTTCGCGAACGGCGTGAACACCGTGACCAACCCGTTCTCCCGCGTGATCGAACTCGATCCGGCCACTGGAAAGACCGTGTGGGAGTATCGCGGCCGGCCCGCCTACACCTTCTTCAGCCCGCACATCAGCGGCGCGCAGCGGCTCGCCGGCGGTAACACCCTGATCTGCGAGGGACAGTGGGGCCGCCTGTTCGAGGTGACGCCGGAGGGTGAAATCGTCTGGGAATACGTCAGCCCTTTCATGGGACCGGACCGCCACGGCGATCCGTCCAACGAGGTGTTCCGTGCATACCGCTATGCGCTGGATTCGCCGCAGATCCGGAACAGAGTACGGCCGGGCTGAACCCGGCGCACTTCACGACCACCCGGGCCACCGGGGAAACGCAAAGACAGGGAGGAAGCCATGGACAGAAGGACACTCGCCGGGTTTTTCGCAGCGATCGTGCTGGGGGCGCTTTCCTGCGGCCATGCCGCCGCACAGTCGTTTCCGTCGAAGCCGATCCGCATCGTGGTGCCGACGCCGGCCGGCGCGCCGCCCGACGTGCTGGCGCGGATCATCGGCAATGCCATTTCCGAAGCCGAAGGCTGGACGGTGGTGGTCGAAAACAGGCCGGGCGCGGCCATGACTCTTGGCGCTGCCGAAGTGCTCCGCCAGCCTGCCGACGGTCACACGATCCTTTCGGTCACCGCTCCGATCGCGGCGGCGCCCACCCTGCTGCCCGCTGCCAAGCTCAATATCGAGCGGGACTTCACGCCGCTGATCAAGATCGGCACCACCTACAACGTGCTGGTGGTGAATCCCTCAACGCCGGTCAACAGCGTTTCCGACTTCATCGCCTATCTCAACAAGACTCCGGGCAAGCATACGTTCTCGTCGGGCGGCTACGGCACGCCGGCGCATCTGCTGGGCGAGTTGTTCAAGCTCGAAACCGGCGTGAAGACCATCCATGTCCCCTACAAGGGAAACACGCAGACGATCCCGGACCTGATGAGCGGGATCAACACCTATCAGTTCATCACCGCCGTTGCGGTCGTGCAGTTGATCGAGAGCGGCAAGCTGAAGGCCCTGGTGGCGATGAGCCACAAGCGCATGCCGGCGCTGCCGAATGTGCCGACGATCATCGAGGCGGGCTATCCCAAGCTGGCCAGCGAGGACTGGGCAGGCATGCTGATGAGGTCGGGCACGCCGGCGCCTGCGGTGGAAAGGCTGAACGCCGCGATCAACAAGGCGCTCAAGACCGACAAGGTGCGGGCGGCGCTCGCCAGGGTCGGCACTGATGTGGGTGGCGGGACGCCGCAGGAGTTCGGCAAGCTGGTGAACGCCGAGGTCGAGCATTGGGACAAGATTATCAAGGCCGCCAATATCAAGATCCATCCGTAACGGGATCGGTCATTGCCGGGCCGCGACGGCCGCCGCGCTCGACTGCGGCGGCCGTACCGAGCGCCGCTCCGGCGACGACAGTCGGATCGCGCACGATGCTGACAAGACTGCGGGGATTTCCATGCATGACGCGGCGGCCATGAACACAACCAGAGAGCAACTGCTGGCGCGGGTTCGCGCGCTTGCGCCCGGTTTTGCCGCGCGTGCGGCCGCGGCGGAGGAGGCGAGGCGGCTTCCCGATCAGTCGGCGAAGGAGATGCTCGAAGCGGGCGTCGCGCGGATACTTATGCCGCCGCGCTTCGGCGGCTATGGTCTCGACTTCTCCGCCTGGTTCGACGTCATGGTGGAGATCGGCAAGGCAGATGCCTCGCATGGCTGGTGTGCCGGGCTGTTCGCCCACCACGCCCATCTTGTCGCTCATTTCTCCGGGGAGGCGCAGCAGGCGGTGTGGTCCGCCGGGCCGGACGTTGCCATTGCCGCCTCGTTCGCGCCGACCGCGAAGGTCACCAGCGTGGACGGCGGTTATCGCCTGTCCGGACCGAACTCGTCGTTCGCGAGCGGCGTCGCGCACAGCTCATGGGTGATGATCGGCGGAATGCTGCAGGACGAGACGCCGCCGCAATGGGTTTTCTGTCTGGTGCCGGCCGGCGAGTACACGGTCCGCGACACCTGGTTCATGTCCGGCATGCGCGGCACCGGCAGCAACACCATCGTCACCGAGAACGTGTTCGTGCCGGCCGCGCGGATGCTCACGCTCGCGGACATGCGGCAGGGCACCGGGCCGGGCACCCACCTTCACGACAACATCGTTTACCGAACGCTGTTCTTTCACTACGCGCCGCTCACGTTCGTGGCGCCCATGCTGGGCGCGGCCCGCGGCGCCTACGAACACTTCCGCGAGTGGACCAGGACGCGTTCGCTGCTCGGCGGCGCACCGGCCGCGCAGAAGACCGCCATTCAGGTCCGCATGGCGCGCGCCGCCGCCGACCTCGACGCCGCCGAGCTGTTGCTTCGGCGCATTCTGGAGGCGCCCTACGCGCCGGATGCCCGGTCGGATCAGCTTCTGGCGCGGTCGGTGCGGGACTATGCGCGAAGCTCGGAGCTGGTGGTCGGGGCGATCGACACGCTGATCGGTCTGTCCGGGACTGCCGGCTTCGCATCAAGCCATCCGATGCAGCGCGCCTGGCGGGACATTCACCTCGCATCCATGCACATTGCGCTCAATCCGGAGAACGCGTTCACTCATTACGGCCGGATGGAGCTCGGTCTTGGGCGCGATCCGGCCTCTTCATACTTTTAGCCTGCCAAGGTCCCGGGCATGAGCACCGTCCGCAACATCCTCTTCATCATGTGCGACCAGCTACGCTGGGACTACCTGTCGTGCTACGGCCACCCGACGTTGCAGACGCCGCATATCGACGGGCTCGCGGCTCGGGGTGTGCGCTTCGACCGTGCGTATGTGCAATCGCCGGTGTGCGGGTCCTCGCGGGCGTCGTTCTATACCGGGCGCACCGTGTTCAGCCACGGATCGACCTGGAACGGCGTGCCGCTGCCGATCGGCGAACTCGCGGTCGGCGACTATCTGCGCCCGCACGGCGTCACGACCGCGGTGGTCGGCAAGACCCATATGGTGCCCGACGCCGAGGGCATGGCGCGGCTCGGCCTCAACCGCACCGCGGAGATCGGCGTCATCCTCTCCGAGCCCGGTTTCGATCCGTACGAACGCGACGACGGACTGCATCCCATGCCGGTGCTGCGCAGGAAGGGCGGCAAGCTGCGCTACAACGACTGGCTTCGCGAGAAAGGTTATCCCGGCGACAACCCCTGGGACGACTACGCCAATTCCGCGGAAGGACCGAACGGTGAAGTGCTCAGCGCGTGGAACCTGCGTTATTCAAACCTGCCGGCGCGCGTGAAGGAGGAGCACTCCGAAACCGCCTACATGACCGACCGCGGCATGGAGTTCATCCGCGAAATGGGCGAGAAGCCCTGGCTTTTGCACCTGTCGTTCATCAAGCCGCACTGGCCGTACATCGCGCCCGCGCCGTATCACGCCATGTACGGGCCCAACAGCTTCCTGCCACCGCATCGCTCCGAGCGGCAGCGCGACAACCCGCATCCGGTCTACGCCGCGTTCCAGCAGCACCAGGTGTCGCGCAGCTTTTCCGACGACAACGTCCGCAACACCGTGCTGACCGGCTACATGGGGCTCGTCAAGCAGATCGACGATCACATGGGGCGGCTGTTCCGTTTCCTCGAAGAAGCCGGGCGCTCCAGGGACACCATGATCGTGTTCACCTCGGACCACGGCGACTACCTCGGCGATCACTGGCTCGGCGAGAAGGAGCTGTTCCACGAGCAGAGCGTGCGGGTGCCGCTCATTATTTACGATCCCGATCCGGCCGCGGACCGCACCCGCGGCACGGTGGAGCGGCGCCTCGTCGAGGCGATCGATCTCTTGCCGACGTTTCTCGATGCGGTGGAGGCGAAGGCGTCGCGTCACCGTCTGGAAGGCCGCTCGATCCTGCAGCTTCTGCGCGGCGATGCGCCGGCCGTGTGGCGGGATTCGGTGTTCAGCGAGATCGACTATGCGTTCTACCAGGCGCGCAGCATTCTCGACGTCGGGCCGTCCGATGCGCGCGGCTACATGATCCGCACCGGTCGCTGGAAGTACCTGTACTTCAAGGGCTACCGGCCGCAGTTGTTCGATCTGGAGAGCGATCCGGACGAGTTTGCCGACCTCGGCGACGATCCCGGGTTCGGCGCCGTCCGGGACGAGATGCGGGTCCGGTTGTTCGAGCGGCTGCTGGAGCGGCGCAACCGCGTGACCATGACCGAGGGTCAGGTTCTGGGCATCCGCAACGACGAAGGCTCCAACGGCATCCTCATCGGCCGGTGGTGAGTTTAAATGGTGCCGAGGAGCCTCGCAGGCAACCCCGCGGTGCCCTTGCAGGCTCGCATGTCCGTCGCCATTGTTCGGGAAAGCGATTCCGGAGACAGCGAAAATGGCGCAGACCACCAACCGGTTCTTCGATGAAGTGGCGCGGCTGATGAACGACGCCGCCGGCGTGGCGTCGGGGGTGCGGCGCGAGTTCGACACGCTGGTGCGCACCCAGGCCGAGCGGGTCCTGCGCGAACTCGATGTGGTCAAGCGCGAGGAGTTCGAGGCGGTCCAGGAGATGGCCCGGCTCGCCCGCGAAGAGAATGAGGCCCTCAGAGCGCGGATCGCGGCGCTGGAGGGCAGGCTTGCCAAGCCGGAATAGGGGCATTACGGCTCTTGGGGAGCGGCCTTCTTACGTGATTTCGGACCCGGTTTGCGCAGAGTGGCGCCGGAGCCGCCGAAACGCCTGCATTTCCTTGTCTTTGGCGCGCGTGACGGCTATAAGCCGCGCGCTTGCGGCACCCAGCACCCCTGGAGGCACGCTGCCGGCGTCACCGAAATTTCGGTCATTCTATCAAGAGGTTAGTCATGGCTACCGTCAAGGATATCAAGGCGACGGCACGCCCGAAGGCAGGCAAGGGGGCCGCCCGGTCGGAGCGTCGCGAGGGCCGCGTGCCCGGCGTCATCTACGGCAACAATCAGCCCCCGTTGCCGATTTCCGTGGATTATCAGGACCTTCGGCAGAAAATATATGCCGGCCGGTTCCTCAGCACGGTGTTCGACATCGAGATCGAGGGGAAGAAGGAGCGGGTGATCCCGCGTGACTTCCAACTCGATGCAGTGCGTGACAATCCGTTGCATGTCGACTTCATGCGGATCGGCGCCGGCGCCATGATTCGCGTCAGCGTGCCGATCAAGATCGTCAACGGCGACCGCTCTCCGGGCGTCAAGCGCGGCGGCACCGTCAACATCGCGGCGCACACTATTCCGGTGCAGGTGAAGTCCGAGGCCATTCCGGAGGCCATCGAGGTCGACATCGGCGAACTCGAGATCAATCATTCGGTGCACGTCAGCGACATCACCCTGCCGGAGGGTGTGAAGCCGGCCTCGCGGGTGGACCTGACACTGGTCACCATCGTGCCGCCGTCGGGCTACGCGGAAGAAATGCGGGCTGCTGCTGCCGCCGCTTCGGCTCCGGCGGAGGCCGCAGCCGCCGGTGCCGAAGGCGCTGCTGCGCCTGCTGCCGGCGCTGCTCCTGCTGCCGGTGCCGCACCTGCCGCTGGTGCTGCTCCTGCTGCTGGTGCTGCCGCTCCGAAAAAGTGAGGCCAGCCCGAGCCCAGCCATGCATTTGTTTGTCGGGCTCGGGAATCCCGGCGCCAAGCATGCCGGCAATCGGCACAATGTCGGCTTCATGGCCGTCGAAGAGATCGCGAAGCGCCACGGCATTGGGCCGTGGCGCAGACGTTTCCAAGGGGTCAGCGCGGAGGGCGTGATCGGAGTTGGGCGGGTTCATCTGCTCCTGCCCGGAACGTATATGAACGAATCCGGACGCGCCGTCGCAGAAGCAATGAATTTCTACAAGATCCCTCTCGATCATACCGTGGTGTTTCACGATGAACTTGACCTTCCTCCGGCGAAAGTCCGTGTGAAGGCCGGTGGCGGCGTTGCGGGTCACAACGGTCTGCGTTCGATTACATCTCACGTAGGAAACGACTACCGCCGGGTGCGGATCGGCATCGGTCATCCTGGTCAGAAGGAAATGGTCCACGCCTACGTGCTGAACGATTTTGCCAAAGCCGAGCGACCGTGGGTGGAGGCCCTGACCGATATCATCGCGGACAACGCCGTATTGCTCGCGCAGGGCCAGGACTCGAGCTTCCAGAACAAGGTCCATCTCGCGATGGCCGCCAAGGGATTTAATGGAGCGGACGTGGCCTAGCCCACATGACGTTCCGACAGAGGTCCGGATTACAAATGGGTTTCAAATGCGGCATTGTCGGTTTGCCCAATGTAGGCAAGTCGACCCTGTTCAACGCGCTGACTCAGACCGCGACGGCGCAGGCTGCCAACTATCCATTCTGCACCATCGAACCCAATGTTGGTGAGATTGCCGTTCCCGATCCGCGACTCGACAAGCTGTCCGCCATTACGCGATCGGAAAAGATCGTGCCCACGCGGATCAGCTTTGTGGACATTGCCGGTCTGGTGCGCGGCGCCTCGAAGGGCGAGGGGCTGGGCAACCAGTTCCTGGCCAACATCCGCGAGGTTGACGCGATCGTTCATGTGGTTCGCTGCTTCGTGGACCCCGATATCACGCACGTCGAGGGCCGGATCGATCCGATCGCGGACATAGAGACGATAGATACGGAATTGATGCTCGCCGACCTCGACAGCCTGGAAAAGCGCCTGGACAATCTCCAGAAGAAAGCCAAAGGAAGTGGAGAGGACGCCAAGGAAGCGAAAGCGATGCTCGACCTGGTCGAACGCGCGCTCCGACTCCTGCGTGACGGCAAGCCTGCTCGCTTTGTCGAGCGCAAGCCTGAGGAGGAAAAGCTTTTTCATTCTCTCGGCTTGCTGACGTCGGCTCCGGTCCTCTATGCCTGCAATGTGGATGAGGGGTCGGCGGCAACCGGAAATGAATTCTCCCGCAAAGTGGAAGAGCGCGCCAAGTCGGAGAACGCGGTGTCGGTCGTGATTTCCGCAAAAATCGAGTCCGAGATTGCCGCGCTGCCGGAAGCCGAACGTCAGGACTATCTCGAAGCGGTCGGCCTCAAGGAAACCGGTCTGGATCGCTTGATTCGTGCGGGTTACGGCCTGCTGGATCTGGTGACGTATTTCACTGCGGGGCCCAAGGAAGCCCGCGCCTGGACCATCACAAAGGGTACCAAGGCCCCGCAAGCGGCGGGCGTCATCCACTCGGATTTCGAGCGCGGCTTCATCCGCGCCGAAACTATCTCATACGACGACTATGTCAGGCTGAACGGCGAAGCTGGAGCGCGGGACAGCGGAAAGCTCCGGCTGGAAGGAAAGGATTACGTGGTGGCCGATGGTGACGTGATGCATTTCCGTTTCGCCACCTGAGCACCCGTCGCGGCCCACCGTGGGTCAGAAATCTCCGCGATTGCGGATTGCGCCAAGATGTTCGTTGATCCTGAAGACGATCAGGATGAACTCGGTCGCGATCCTGGCGAACACTATTCCCACGATAATCCCGAGCAGGCTGCCGATCAGCAGCACGAAACCCACACCCGGACTGATGACGATCATGGCAATGGCGTTGAATACGCCGGAAAGGCCAATCAGGACGATTATGATGAGCGCGAGCCAGTAAAAAAGTTTGATGATTGAAGGCGTAATAAAGCGTTCCCACTGAAACAGATCGCTGAAATTGAACATCCCGATCCTCCTCGCTCCACGCTCCCTACGAATAGCAGCAAACGTGTCTGAATTGCGCCAATTTGGGGAACAACCGCCGGCAGTGTAGTGCCTTCGGTGTTAATCCCCGGTGTCCGAATCGCTTTGATTGACCCCGCATGCCGCGCCAGCGGTCGGCAAACAGTTGACGTCCGGGTTTCCCATCGCGGTAAGATGGTCAGGTAGCCTTGACGAAGGTGACCGTGTCCAGACTCCACTTCGAAGACTTCTATCCAGGGCGCGTGTTCGAGAACGGCCCGCGAATCGTCAGCCGTGAGGAGATACTGGCATTCGCTGCGGAATTCGATCCACAGCCCATGCACCTGGATGAGGCGGCGGGCCAGGCCGCTTTGCTAGGTGGGTTGAGTGCATCTGGATGGCACACCTGTTGCCTGTTTATGCGCATGTTGGCCGACAGCTTCGTCCTCGGCTCTGCATCGATGGGCTCTCCGGGGGTCGATGAGGTGCGCTGGCTTGTCCCCGTCCATCCGGGGGAGTCGCTGCTGTTTCGTGCGGAGGTTCAGGAAGTTCGCCCGTCTCGGAGCAGACCGGAAATGGGTCTCGTCCGCTTCGCGTTCGCGCTTGTCAATCAGTCGGGCCAGCCGGCAATGACGCTTTCCAGTTCGCTGATGATCGCCCGGCGCGACAACGCGAGTGGGCAGACATGAAGTTCTTCGAGGATATCGGCGTCGGCGAGCGCGACGAGCTCGGCACTTACACGTTCACTGCGGAGGCAATTAAATCTTTTGCCGCCAGGTTCGATCCTCAATCTTTCCACGTGGATGAGGCGGCCGCTGCGAAATCGCACTTCGGAGCGCTGTGCGCTTCGGGATGGCAGACGGCCTCTGTCTGGATGCGGCTTATGATCGAGCATCAGCGCCGTGATGACGAGGCCCGCGTGCGTCGCGGAGAAGCCATCGCCAGGTTGGGCCCTTCACCGGGGTTTCGTGACCTGAAGTGGCTCAAGCCCGTCTATGTTGCGGATACGATAAGCTACTCGACCGAGGTGATCGACAAGAGGCCATCCGGCAGCCGTCCTCAGTGGGGGCTGGTGACGCTCCGGAATACCGGTAGCAATCAGCGTGGCGAACTGGTGATTTCGTTCGTCAGCGTCGCGTTCGTCGAGCGCCGTGATCCGAACCCGGCTTCGCCCGCATGACAACGCTCTCCCGGGAACTGCACGACGGTGCGCCGCAGTCCGGATCGACGAAATCCGAGGAACGCAGAGCGCTCGGCACGGCGAGCGGTGCCCATGTGCTGCACGACGGCTATACGGATCTGATCTACGTGTTGCTGCCGGTCTGGCAAGCGGAGTTCGGCCTTGGCTATGCCGCGGTGGGTCTGTTGCGCACCTGTTACGCAGGGATCACCGCGATTCTTCAAGTGCCGGCCGGAATGTTATCGGAGCGCTTTGGCGTTCCTCTGATCCTCGCGGTCGGGACGGCGCTCGCCGGGGCCGGCTATCTGATAGCCGGAGGCAGCACCGGTTTCACGATGCTTGTGGTCGCCCTCCTGATAGGAGGTGCGGGATCGAGCGTTCAACACCCGCTGGCATCTGC
The DNA here is from genome assembly GCA_964528635.1 of uncultured Rhodoplanes sp. GTDB lineage: Bacteria > Pseudomonadota > Alphaproteobacteria > Rhizobiales > Xanthobacteraceae > Z2-YC6860. The sequence continues at coordinate 24,746 of CAZGSW010000010.1, forward strand.
TTTGGTGGCGCGTGCTTTTGCCGGAGCACGGGCGATGAAGGCGCTGGGCACGTATAATTTTGCTGGCGACATCGGCAAGATGACGCTCCCAGCCGTGGTATCGATGATGCTGGTCGTGATGCCGTGGCAACCCGCGGTGGCGATTCTCGGAGCATTGGGGCTGCTCGCTGCGGCAGCCATCTTTGTCGTGACGCCAAGATTTTCCCATGCGCTGGCGGAACTGGAATCGCATCGGAAGGAGAACGCCGTTGCTGCCCGAGAGCGTCCTGCCGGTCACGGTTTTCCGGTTTTGCTGGCGATAGGCATCATCGACAGCGCAACCAGAATGGCCTTCCTGACATTTCTGCCGTTTGTGCTGCTGGCGAAGGGCGCCAGCATGCCGACGGTTGGTATCGCGTTGACGCTGGTGTTTGCGGGTGGTGCTGCCGGAAAACTGGTCTGCGCCTTCATCGGCGCCCGTATCGGAGTGGTAGGAACCGTCTGCCTGACAGAGGCGCTGACGGCGGTCGGCCTTCTTGCCATTCTTCCGTTGCCGCTCGAGGCAGCGATTTTGACGCTGCCGATTATCGGTATTGCCCTCAACGGAACGTCTTCGGTCCTCTATGGATCGGTGCCTGTTCTTGTTGAACCGGAGCGAAGAACGAGAGCATTCGGAATCTATTATACGGGGACGATTGGCGCCGGGGCGATCGCGCCGGCGATCTACGGATTGCTGGGCGACGCCGTAAGCGTTCCGGTTGCGCTGATGGCCGTGGCAGCGGTGTGTCTGCTGACCATTCCGCTTGTCATCGCCTTGCGGAGCGCATTGCCGACGGACTACCGTTGACGAGGCGGCTCGAGGCAGTTCGCGGGACGGAAGTCCGATCAGGAGCCCCGCGCGTCACCGAGAACCGCTTGCACGATTGCGAGCGCAGCTACGCCGGCCGTATCCGCCCTCAGGATTCTCGGTCCTAGCGACAGGCGAACGATGTTGGGCTGCGCGAGCAACGCTTCGCGCTCCTCATCCGCGAAGCCACCTTCCGGTCCTATCAGAACCGCAATCGGTTCGGGGCCGTGTTGTGCCGAACCGCCCAGCAGCGGCAGCATGGCGGACGGCGAAATGCGTGCAGCTTCGAGAGCTGCGACCGGATTCCTGACGTCCGCGCTTTCGTCGCAGAACACCAGCAACCGATCGGGCTTGCGTGCCGCCAGAAACCTCCCGAATGTGGTGGGTGCCGCCACCTCGGGTATCGCCAGGATGCCGCATTGCTCGGCGGCCTCGATCGCGTTGGCACGCATCCGGTCCACGTTCACGCGAGCGACCTGTGTGTGCCGTGTCAGCACCGGCTGCAGGCGAGACGCTCCCATCTCGACTGCTTTCTGTACCATGTAGTCGAGCCGCTCATGCTTCAGCGGCGCGAACAGATAATGCAGGTCGGTGGCCGCCGTCTGCTTGCGCACCTGTTCCTGCAAATTGAGTTTGACTGATTTGCCGGTGCCGGCGACAGCTGCGCGCCACTCGCCATTTTTGCCGTTGAAGACAAGGACGGTGTCATCGGACTTCATGCGCAGCACGTTGCGGATATAATGAGCGGCCTTTTTGCCGAGCGTGATCGCAGTGTCGGCGGAAAGGGCATCCTCCACGTAGAGGCGAGGAGTGCGGAAATCGGGCCGGTTCAAGTAAGCCTGCCATGGAATAGGAAAATCGGACTATCTGGGTGCGGGGCAGGCCGCTGGCCTATTCCAGGGGGAACATGCGACATCACGCTTGCCGTCCAAATGTCGAAATTCGCGGGTGTTAGTGGCATATTCGCGGAGCCAGAATCGCCGGGGAATGCGAGAAAGATGAGCTTACACCGCGCATTGGCATTGCTGTCAGCGCTTTCTATGGCCGGGCTTCAGGGCGCAGCAGCCCAGTCCGGCTCGTCGGCAGCGTCCAATCCGTTCCCGCCTCCGCCTGGGCAGAGCGCAACGTCCAGCCAGGCGAGCCCGTTCCCGCCGCCTCCCGGGAGCGGTGGAACTCAGACCAGCCCATTCCCGCCTGTGGGTGCATCTTCGAGCCCGTTCCCGCCGGCCGGTCAGGCAGCATCCCCAAGCGCGTTCCCTGCGCCGGGGCAGGGGGTGCAGGGTCGTTCCGGCTCTTTCCTGCCTCCCGGTGCGCAATCGCCCGCTCCGTTCGCCACACCGTCGGCGGGTGGTCAGAGCGTGTGTCAGACCTTTCCGACGATCCGTGCTCAGGCGGAAAAAGACGCATCAGCCATCAAGACAGCCAGCGACCGCAAGGCCACGCGCGAGGAGGTGTGTGCTGCCTTCACAAGGTTTGTCCGCTCCGAAGGCCAGATGGCCAAGTTCCTGGAGACCAACCAGAGGACATGCGGCATCCCCGCGGACGCTGTGAAGCAGGTCAAGGCGGCCCACGCCCGTACCCAGCAAATCCGCAGGCAGGTGTGTGCGGCTCCTGCTGCCCCGCGCGGACCAAGCCTGAGCGATGCGCTGGGCGGGCCAATCCTGTCCGATGAGCCGCCGAAGCCCGGACGCGGCACGTTCGATACGCTGACCGGGAGCGCGCTTGGCCGGTGATGTGCCATGATCCCGGCAACCGGCCGCGTGGCAGATTCGATCGGAAACTGGGTCGATACGTTCGCGCCCGCCTGGGTCCGCCCCTATCTCAGACTGACCCGGCTTGATCGCCCGATCGGCTGGTGGCTGCTGCTGCTGCCGTGCTGGTGGTCGTCGGCGCTGGCGGCCGTTGCAGCGGATCGCTGGGGACCCGACCCATGGCATATCGTGCTGTTTCTGATCGGCGCGATTGTCATGCGTGGAGCGGGCTGCACCTGGAACGACCTTGTAGATCGCGACATCGACGGAAGGGTCGAGCGCACGCGCTCGAGACCGATCCCGTCGGGTCAGGTGAGTGTCCGCGCTGCAATCGTTTTCATGATTTTGCAGGCATTGGTCGGCCTGCTTGTGCTCGTTCAGTTCAACAGTTTCGCGATCGTGATGGGTGTCGCCTCGCTCGGCGTGGTGGCGATTTACCCGCTGATGAAACGTGTCACCTACTGGCCGCAGATTTTTCTGGGACTGGCGTTTTCGTGGGGCGCGCTCATGGGATGGGCAGCTTTGTTCGGTCGGCTCGATTTGCCGGCATTTCTGCTTTACGCCGGCTCAATTGCATGGGTCATCCACTACGACACGATCTACGCGCACCAGGACAGCGAGGACGACGCCATCGTTGGTCTTAAATCCACGGCGCTTCTGTTTGGCGAGCGGACGAAGCCGATGCTGGTGCTCTTTTCGGCCGCGGCCGTCGTTCTGATTGGAATTGCGGGTCTTACGGCAGGTGCCGGTGTGACGTTTGCGCTGGGGCTTGCCGCCTTTGCCGCGCATCTTGCGTGGCAGATACGCACGATCGATATCGCCGACCCGGTGTTGTGCCTGCGGCTCTTCAAGTCCAACCGGGACGCGGGTTTGATTCTGTTCGGTGCACTGGTTCTCGATGCAGCGGTGCAGCGGGCAGTCTAGCTGCGCGCGATGATTTCCCGCTCGTCGCGGTAGACCTGAAACGTCTCCGAGCCCCTTCCGGACTTGCGGCGCATCAGGAAGCGCGGCCGGCGCCATTTGACGGCGTTGCGGCGACGCCGGCGCGGAGACGGTGTGCCGATTGCCACAGCACCCATGCGGCGGAACGGCTCGCGCAGGCCGCCGTCGCTGTCGACCACCAGAAGGGGTAGGCCAAGTACCGCCGCCCAGGCCTTCCATTGAGCCGTCAAGTCGTCGGCGCTGGGTTCGACAAACAGCGGAACCGAGAGTCCGGGGTCGCGGTGCTCCAGCAGCACGGCGGAGCTTGCCGGCTGGTCATGTTCCGGCGGCAGCAGGCGGATGCTGATTCCGCGGAACTCCGCCACCGGCACCGCTACCTTCATGCGGATGCCGCGGACCACGCGCCGGACCGTGAGGCGGTGGCGGTCGAGTTCGACCTGCCGGGTCCCGTCATCTGACCCTCGGTCATGAGCCGTATAGCGCACGGGCAGGGCATGGGGATCGAGCCGCAGCACGCGGCCCGATCCCGGCGAGCGGGACTCCATCTGACGCCTCAATCTCCCTGCCGGACTTTTGGCGTCCGGCGATGCCGGACTGGTCCGGTCGTGGGCGGGAGATTGCCACGCGGCGGTCGGAATTGGCTTAATGACGCTGGTTAACCGCCTCTAACGGCGGATCATGATTGACGGGACGTTGAGGCCGTCCGGCAAATTGTCCCGTTCATCGCCGGAATTCGCCCGTTGCGCGGCTTGCCAGCCCGCGGCTTGCCCCATAAATCAGGACTTCCGCCATGGATGCCCTGCTCGACCAGTCCGAACTGACCGCGCTCGCCGAGCGCCTCGTCAAGGCTGCCCGCACCGCCGGCGCGGATGCCGCCGACGCGGTGGCGATGCGCTCGGTCTCTGTCTCCGTCGAGGTCCGCGACGGCGCCGTCGAGGCCTCCGAGCGTTCCGAGGGCAACGACATGGGCCTGCGTGTGCTGGTCGGACGCCGCCAGGCGGTGGTCTCCACCAACGACCTGCGCGGCGACGGCATCGCGGCGCTTGCCGAGCGTGCGGTGGCGATGGCCAGGGTGGCGCCGGAGGACAAGTACGCGGGCCTCGCCGATCCGTCGCTGCTGGCCCGCAAGTTTCCAGACCTCGACCTTCTCGATCCGTCCCTGCCGGGCGTTGCCACGCTCGAACAGGCGGCGCGGCGTGCCGAGCAGTCCGCGCTGTCCATCAAGGGCGTGACGCGGTCGGATGGCGCGTCGGCCTCGGCCGGCATCGGCGGCATGGTGCTGATGACGAGCGACGGCTTCGCCGGCGCCTATCTCGGCTCGCGGCACGGCGTGTCGATGACCGCCATCGCGGGTGAGGGCACCGCCATGGAGCGCGACTACGACTACTCCTCGACGCTGCACGCATCCGACCTGGAAGCGCCGGAAAAGATCGGACAGACCGCCGGCGAACGCGCCGTGCGGCGGCTCAATCCGCGCAAGCCGTCGACCCGCAAGGTTCCGGTGGTGTTCGACCGCCGGATTGCCGGTTCGCTGATCGGAAGCCTTGCGAGCGCCATCAACGGCGCTTCGATCGCACGCAAGACCAGCTTCCTGAAGGACCGGCTGGGCGAAGCCGTGTTCGCGCCGGGCATTCAGATCATCGACGATCCGTTCCGGCCGCGCGGACAGCGCTCGCGTCCGTTCGATGCCGAAGGCATCCTGGGCCGCCGCATGGCGCTGGTCGAGAACGGTGTCCTCAAGACCTGGCTGCTGGACAGCGCGACCGCGCGCGAACTCGGCATGCAGAGCACCGGACACGCCCACCGCGGCGCATCGTCGACTCCGTCCCCGGGACCGACCAATCTTCATCTCGAACCCGGTCCGCAGAGCCCGGCCGAACTGATCGGGGACATTGCAGACGGCTTCTATGTCACCGACCTGATCGGCTCGGGATCGAACATCGTGACCGGTGACTACAGCCGCGGCGCGTCCGGCTTCTGGATCGAGAACGGCGAAATCACCTATCCCGTCAGCGAACTGACGATCGCGGGCAACATGGCCGACATGTTCCGTTCGCTTCGGCCGGCCAACGATCTCGAATTCCGCTACGGCACCAATGCACCGACCGTGCGGATCGAGGGCCTGACCGTTGCCGGGGTCTGAACCAGCCGCCGGGCCCGACAGCGAGCGTTTGTTCGCTGCGGTCCGTGAGGGCGGTGCCATCGCCCGCAAGTTCTTTCGCGGCACGTTCCGGAGCTGGACGAAGGGTGCGGGCGACTCGCCGGTCAGCGAGGCCGACATCGCGGTCAACGATCTGCTGCGCGCGGTGCTGCCGCAGGCCGGCGACGGCTGGCTTTCCGAGGAGAGTGAAAACGATCCGGCGCGGCTGCACGCCCGCCGGGTCTGGGTGGTCGATCCGATCGACGGCACGCGGGCGTTCATCGCGGGCCGGGAGGACTGGTCCATCTCGGTGGCACTGGTAGAGGGCGGCCGGCCCGTGCTGGCGGCCGTTTATGCGCCGGCATCGGACGAACTGTTTACGGCCGCGTTGGGTCGTGGCGCCTTGCAGAACGGGCGTCCGATCAGCGTGAGCCGTGGCGGCGATCTCGACGATGCGCGGCTCGCCGGGCCGAAGCGGCGGCTGGACTGGATGTCCGGTCGCCATCCGGGCCTGATCGCCATGCCGAGGGTTCATTCCCTGGCGTTGCGGCTCGTCCGGGTCGCACAGGGCGAGTTTGACGGCGCAATCGCGGGCGGCAACGCCAATGACTGGGACCTTGCGGCGGCTGACCTTTTGGTGCACGAAGCCGGAGGCGTGGTGACGTCTCTCGACGGCCGGACGCTGCTCTACAACCGGCCTGAGCCCTCCCACGGCGTGCTGGTGGCAGCCGGCCCCGGCCGCCATGCCGCGCTGGTCGGTCTCATGCAGGCGCACGAGAAAGAACACGCGTAGGGTCGTCGCTGCGCTGCGCCGGGCGCCTTGAACAAGAATCAGCGAAGGATCCTGCGATGGCTACGACGCCACAGAAGCAGTTGCCCCATCTGGTGTTCGGCGGCGAACTCAGCAGCCTGGACAAGACCGAATTCAAGGACCTGTCCAGGCTGGACATCGTCGGCATCTATCCGAATTACGCCACCGCCTATTCCGCCTGGAAGGCCAAGGCGCAGCAGACCGTGGATAACGCCGAGATGAGGTATTTCATTGTCCACCTTCATCGGCTGCTCGATCCGGAGAGCCCTCAATCGGCACGCTGACAGTGGCTTCCTTCCGGCTCCGGCATCTGACGTCCCGGCCCTGGTTTCAGCAGACGGCCGGTGTGACGGCCGCCGGCTTTCTGAGCCTTGTCTGGCGCACGAACCGGGTCCGGTTCGATCCCCCCGACATCTACGACCGCATCCGGCCGGATCTGCCGATCATCGCGACGCTCTGGCACGGCCAGCACTTCATGCTGCCGTTGATCAAACGCGACGAACACCGCTTCAAGACGCTGATCTCGCACCATCGCGATGGCACGATCAACGCCATCGTCGCGGAGCGGTTCGGCATCGGTGCCATTCGCGGATCGGGCACCCACGGAAAGGATTTCGACAGAAAGGGTGGTGTACCTGCTTTCCGTGAAATGCTTGCGGCGTTGAACGATGGATGTGGAATCGGGGTTACGGCGGATGTGCCGAAGGTCTCGCGTGTCTGCGGGCTCGGCGTGGTGATGCTTGCCAGCAAGTCGGGCCGCCCGATCTATCCGCTGGCGATCGCCAACTCGCGGCGCATCGAGCTGAACAACTGGGATCGCAGCGCATTGCCGCTGCCGTTCGGACGCATGGTGGTCGTGGCGGGCGAGCCCGTCCGTGTGCCGCTCGATCCCGGCGACGAGCAGCTTGAAGCCGCGCGCCGGACGGTGGAAAATTCCCTCAACGAGGTGAACGCGCGGGCCTACGCGATCGCCGACCGCACGCAGGGGGACGGAGACCGTGGCTGAAGGCCTGCCGGCGACGCTGCGTCTCTACAGGATGCTGACGACGGCCGCCGCGCCTTTGGCGTCGACCGTGCTGTCCTATCGCCTGAAGCAGGGCAAGGAACACCGGGTCCGTTTGCCGGAGCGGCGCGGCGAAGCGTCGATTCCAAGGCCGGCGGGGCCGCTGGTCTGGCTGCACGGCGCCAGCGTCGGCGAGATCACTGCCGTGTTCCCGCTGGTCGAGCGGATTCGCGCGCGCGATCTCAACGTGCTGGTGACCTCGGGAACGGTGACTTCGGCGGGCGTGGCGCAGAAGCGGCTGCCGCCCGACGTGATTCACCAGTTCGCCCCGCTCGATGTTCCGCAATTCGCGGCAAGGTTCCTCGAACACTGGAAGCCCGACCTTGCCTTGTTCGTCGAGTCCGACCTCTGGCCCAACATGATCCTCGCGGTCTCCGAGCGCCGCATTCCGCTGATCCTCGTCAACGGAAGGCTGTCGGAGCGATCGTTCGACCGCTGGCGCCTTGCGCCGCGAACCATCGGCGCGCTGCTGCGCCGGTTCGATCTCTGCCTTGCGCAGTCTTCCGACGACGGCGCCCGCTACACGGGGCTCGGTGCACCGCGCATTGCGACGAGCGGCAACCTCAAGCTCGACGTGCCGGCCCCGCCGGCTGACGAGGACAAGCTCGCGGCGCTCGCCGAAGCGATCGGTGGCCGTCCGGTGATCGCCGCAGCCTCGACGCACCCCGGAGAGGAAGCGATCGTCATCGATGTCCACCGCCGGCTCAAGCACAGCTTTCCGGGGCTCCTGACCCTGATCGCGCCGCGGCATCCGGAGCGCGGTCCCGGCATTGCGGACATCGCCAAGGTGTCCGGCCTGAGCGCCGCGCTGCGCTCGCGGGGCCAGTTGCCGTTTCCTTCGACGGACATCTATGTGGCGGACACGCTGGGCGAACTGGGGCTGATCTACCGGCTGGCGCGCATTGTCTTTGTCGGAGGGTCGCTGGTTTCGCATGGCGGCCAGAATCCGATCGAGGCCGTCAAGCTCGGCGCCGCCGTCCTGCACGGGCCGCACGTTTCCAACTTCGCCGAGATCTACAGCACGCTGGATGCCGCAGGTGGTGCGGAAGAGGTAACCGACTCCAGCAAGCTGACGCTTCGGATCGGCGGCTGGCTGAAGGATCCCGAGGCGCGCCAGGCCGTCGCCGACAAGGCGCTCAAATCCATGGATATGCTGACCGGCGCACTGGACCGCACCGTTGCAGCCCTCGAACCCTATCTGATGGAATTCCGCATCGACCGGCGGACCGGCCATGCGTGAACCCGCGTTCTGGCGGCGCTCCGGAAGCGCGGCGGAACGCATGCTCACACCGCTTTCCGTATTGTACGGCGCGATTGCCGCCGGACGGATGGCCCGCGGCGGTTACGATGCCGGGATTCCGGTGCTGTGCGTCGGTAATCTCACGCTGGGCGGAGCCGGCAAGACGCCAACCGCAATCGCGGTGGCGAACCTGCTCACCGCGGCCGGCCGCAACCCCGCGATCCTGAGCCGGGGCTACGGCGGCAAGCTGCACGGTCCGGTGTGGGTGGAACCGGCGGTCCACACGTCATCCGACGTCGGCGACGAGCCGCTGCTGCTTGCAAGGGCGGCGCCGACGGTGGTTTCGCGCGACCGCCCCGCCGGCGCGCGCAGCGCACGGGACAGGCGAGCGGGCGTCATCGTGATGGATGACGGGTTCCAGAATCCATCGCTGCGCAAGGACGCGTCGCTGCTGGTGGTGGATGCCACGCAGGGCATCGGAAACGGCGGTGTGTTTCCGGCCGGTCCGTTGCGTGCGCCGCTTGCCGGACAACTCGCCCGCGCACAGGCGTTGCTCGTGATCGGAGAGGGGGCTGCGGCCGAGCCGGTGATAAAAGCGGCGGGCGCACTTCCGACGTTTCACGGGCATCTGGCGCCCGATGCGCATGCGGTTGCCCGGCTGCGCGAACGGCCGGTGCTGGCGTTCGCGGGCATCGGCAGTCCGGACAAGTTCTTCGTCACGCTGCGGGCCGCAGGCATCGAGGTGCGGGAAGGCAGGGCGTTTCCCGATCATCACCGCTACACCGGGGCCGACGCGGGCGATCTCCTCCGGCAGGCGCGCCGCGACGGGCTCACGCTTGTGACAACCGAGAAGGACATGGCGCGGATGCAGGGGGCCGATCAGGTTCGCGCTCTTGCGGACGCGGCGTGCACGCTTCCGGTTCAGCTTGCCGTTGCCGAAGCCGAAGCGTTCCGGACCTTTGTGCTGACGCGGACGGTCAGGACGCCGGGCTGAAGCCGGTAGCGAGCAAGGGGTTTGCTACGCGCCGGCCTGCAGGCGCCGCGACACCGCCTCCGGCGTCGCATAGGCCTCCTGGAGATCGACGCTCCAGTATTTCAGCTCTTCCAGCGGGATCGGAACGCCGGTTACCGCGCACCGCACGAAAGCGCCGGGCCGGATGATCCGGAAATCGCCGTCGAGATACTTCACCTCGGCTTCGCCGGCCATGTGCGAGGGGCGATCATAGCGGTTGAGCACGTCGGATCTCCGTGACGGCCGGGAGGCAGGATGGCAGCAACATAGTCATTCGGCAGCGCCGGCGCCAGCGGAAGCCTCATGGTTCGAAGTCTGATGGCGCAGCCTCATGGCGCGCAGCTTCTTGGCGCGCAGCCTCTTGGTGCAGTCTCCTGGCGCCCTGGCGTGGTCTGCGCCCTCATCAGCCGAACAGGTTGCCCTGGCCTTCGTTGCCGCCGCCGCCTCGGGAGCGGCGCGGTCGCGGTCTCGCGAACGGCGGGCTCTCGATCCGCGGGCTGATGCCGCCGGCGGTGGCGCCGGCGCGGCCGTCGGCGAACTCGATGTCGAGCGCCATGCCCGGCGTCACCGCCGCGGCGGTGCGGAGCGGCACGCCCTTGCCGTCGCGCACCAGCGCAAAGCCGCGCGACAGCACGCCGCGATAGGAGAACGCCGCCAGCAACTGGCCGGCGCGCTCCAGCCGGCCAGCGCGGTTGTCGAGCAGCGTCCAGACCGCGCGCTCGCCGCGTTCGGCAAATCCGGTGACGCGCTCGCGGGCGCGCTCGATCCGGACCAGGTGATTGTAGCGATAGGTCTTCAGCGCGGTGGCGAGCCGCTGCGCCGCGCCGTCGAGCCGTGTGCGGCGCCGCTCGACCTGCACGCCGAGCAGTTGCGGCGTGAGCCGTCCGGCGATGCGCGAGAACTGCGTGTGGTGAAGCTGCGCGTTGGCGCGCAGCGCCAGCGGCAGCCGTTCCGCGCAGGCGTCGAGCCGCTGGCGGGGAATGGCGAGCAGCTCCTCGGCATCGGGCAGCGCGCGCGTCGCGGCGCGCAGCTCGGTGCGGCGCGCCTCCTGGGCGCGCTGCCAGCAGGCCAGCGCCCGGCGCGCCTTGTTCATCAGGTCGGCGATCAGATCGGCGCGCACCGGCACCGCCATCTCGGCGGCCGCGGTCGGCGTCGGCGCCCGCCTGTCGGAGGCGAAGTCGATCAGCGTCACGTCGGTCTCGTGCCCCACCGCGGAGATCAGCGGGATCATGCTGTCCGCCGCGGCGCGCACCACGGTCTCCTCGTTGAACGCCCACAGGTCTTCCAGCGAGCCACCGCCGCGCGCCACGATGATGAGGTCGGGGCGGGGAATGCGCCCGCCCGAAGTATCTTTTGAATCTTGCAGCGCGTTGAAGCCGCGGATCGCCGCCGCGACCTGCTCGGCCGCGCCGTCGCCCTGCACCTTGACCGGCCACACCAGCACGCGGCGCGGAAAGCGGTCCGACAACCGGTGCAGGATGTCGCGGATCACGGCCCCGGTGGGCGAGGTGACGACGCCGATCGTCTCGGGCAGGAACGGCAGGAGCTGCTTACGCGCCGGATCGAACAGGCCCTCGGCGGCGAGCTTCTTCTTGCGCTCCTCGAGCAGCGCCATCAGCGCGCCGACTCCGGCCGGCGCCAGCGTCTCGACCACGATCTGATAGCTCGACCGGCTCGGATAGGTGGTGAGCCGCCCGGTCACCACCACCTCGAGGCCCTCCTCGGGCTTCACCTTCATGCGGCCGAAGGTGCCCTTCCAGATCACCGCGTCGATCTTGGCGCCCTCGTCCTTGAGCGCGAAATAGCAGTGCCCGGACGAATGCGGCCCGCGGTAGCCTGAAATCTCGCCGCGCACGCGCACGTAGCCGTAGGCGTCCTCCACGGTGCGCTTGAGCGAGGCGGACAGCTCCGAAACGGTGATTTCCGCGATGTTGGCGCGCGACTCGTTCATGGCGGCCACTCTAGGGGCTGGTGTCCGGCGGTTGAAGGCGTGCGGTCAGCCTCGCTTCGTCTTTTTCGCCGAGCCTGTGGGGCGCGCGGCAGGCCTGGCCGCGTTGAGCGCGACCGCGGCGCGGATCAGCGCCCTGAACGCCCTCTCGTCGATCCGCGCGCCCTCATGGATGTCGATGGCGCGCCGCATGTTGCCTTCGAGGCTGGCGTTGAACACGCCCGACGGATCGTCCAGCGACGCACCCTTGGCAAACGTCAGCTTCACGGTGGTCTTGTACGTCTCCCCGGTGCAGATGATGCCGTCGTGCTCCCACACCGGCACGCCCGACATATTGTTCGACGGCTTTCGCCACTTCACGTCCTCGACGACGTCGGGATCGGCCTCCCTGATGAGCCTGCGCATCCGGGCCAGCGTCTCGCCGCGCCAGTCTCCCATCGCCTTGATCTTCGCGTCGATCTCGCGGGAAGGGGAAACGCTGCCGCTTGCTTCCCCGCGGGCACTTTTTGTCTTCCTCATCGTCGTC
>CAZGSW010000011.1:0-36897 GCA_964528635.1 uncultured Rhodoplanes sp.
CCACCGAAGACGTCCGCATCGTGATCGAACCGAAGTCGCGCACGGTCGACGCCGGTATCCTGATGGAATCCCTGTTCAAGCTCACCGAGCTCGAGACCCGGATTCCGCTGAACATGAACGTCCTGTCCAAGGGCAAGGTGCCCAAGGTCATGGACCTCGCCGAGGTTCTCAAGGAATGGCTCGATCATCGCCGCGAGGTGCTGATCCGCCGCTCCAAATACCGGCTGGCGCAGATCGAACACCGGCTCGACGTGCTCGGCGGCCTGCTGATCGCGTATCTCAATCTCGACAAGGTCATCAGGATCATCCGCAACGAAGACGAGCCCCAGCCCGTCCTCATCAAGACCTTCAAGCTCACCGACGTCCAGGCCGACGCCATCCTCAATATGCGGCTGCGCAACCTGCGCAAGCTCGAGGAAATGGAGATCAAGCGGGAGAACAAGGAGCTGCGCGAGGAGAAGGCCGAGGTCGAGAAGCTGCTCCGCTCCGAGAAGGAGCAATGGAAGGTCGTTTCCGATCAGGTCAAGGAGGTCCGCGAGAAGTTCGGCAGGAAAACCGAGATCGGCAAGCGCCGCACCGAATTCGCCGATGCGCCGCAGCACGACGTGGCGGCGATCGAGGAGGCGATGGTGGTGCGCGAGCCGATCACCGTCGTGGTGTCCGAAAAGGGATGGATCCGCGCCATGCGCGGGCACCAGAGCGACCTGTCGTCGGTGTCGTTCAAGTCCGACGACGGGCCGCGGTTCTCGTTCTTCGCCGAGACCACCTCCAAGGTGCTGCTGTTCGCCACCAACGGCCGGTTCTACACCATCGAGGCGTCGAAGCTGCCGGGCGGGCGCGGCCATGGCGAGCCGGTGCGGCTTTACTGCGACATCGAGCAGGACGGCGATCTGGTTGCGGCGATGCGCTATGCGGGCGGCCGCAAGCTCCTGGTCGGCAGCGCCAGCGGCCGCGGCTTCATCGTCAACGAGGACGATTGTCTCGCCAACACCCGCAAGGGCAAGCAGGTGCTCAACGTCAAGCCGCCGGATGCGGCGCGCGCGGTCGCCATCGTCGAGGGCGACATGGCTGCGGCGGTCGGCGAGAACCGCAAGCTGATCGTCTTCCCGCTCGATCAGGTGCCGGAGATGGCGCGCGGCCGTGGCGTGCGGCTGCAGCGCCACAAGGACGGCGGGCTGTCCGATCTCGCCACCTTCAAGGCGGGCGAGGGCTTGCGCTGGACCGGGGAGGGCGGGCGCACGTCCAACCTGTCGCTCAAGGAGCTTGCGGCCTGGCGCGGCAACCGCGGCGACGCCGGCCGGGTGCGGCCGGACCGGTTCCTGGCAAACCTCAAGTTCGGCCGGCTGCCGGAAAACGGCAAGGGTTCGGATGGCAAGTGAGGCCGTGCCCGCATGCGGGAGAGGTGAACCGAGTCTGCGGCAACGATTCCGTTAAAGAACCAATCTGGCCTCGCCGGTATCGAGGCCGTGCTTGACCCGCCGCTCCGTTCGGGTTGACTCCATTTGGGTTCGTGCAAGGCCGGCTTGCATGGGAAGTACAGGACTGCGGACGTGCTTGGGGGACTGCTCGCGCTGATGTCGGCGGCGGCGTTTGCGTTCGAGACGGCCACCGCACGGCGTGGGGTGCTCACGGGCTCGGTGGCGCAGGCGCTGGCCGTCACGGTTCCGCTCGGTGTGCCGATCTTCCTCGCGTTCGCCGCCGCGTTCGGCGCGCTCGGTATCGTTGCAAGCTTCTCGCGCGAGGCCGTGCTTTATCTGGCGGCGGCAGGCGTCCTGCATTTTGTCTGGGGCCGCTACTGCAACTACCGCGCCGTCAAGGCGATGGGCGCCAACCTGGTGGCGCCCATCCAGCAGTCGAACATGCTGCTGACGCTGGCGCTGGCAATTTTCATTCTCGGTGAGCATCTGACGCCGCTGCGCGTCCTCGGCATCGGGCTCGTCATACTGGGACCCGCGCTGACCTACGACCGTTCGCACCGCAAGGCGCCGGTCAGCGTTGCCACCACGGGCGGGCAGACAGACGCCGCCTCACCGGCGTCCAGGCCGATCGAGGCACGTCAGGCGTTCCAGCCGAACTATGCCGAGGGTTATCTGTTCGCGCTTCTGTCCGCGACCGGTTACGGCGTCAGCCCGGTGCTGATCCGCCTCGCGCTCGAAAACAAAATGCTGGAAGCCGGACTGGCCGGCGGACTCATTTCGTACAGCGCCGCCACGTTCGCCTTCGTGCTGATCCTGCTTTGGCCCGGTCAGTGGCGTCATGTGCGGACGCTCGATCGCGGCGCCGCCAGATGGTTCATGGTTTCCGGCGTCTGCGTTTGTCTCGCGCAGATGCTGCGCTACATGGCGCTGGCGCTCGCTCCGGTCAGCGTTGTTGCGCCGATCCAGCGGCTCTCGCTGGTGTTCCGGCTCTATTTCAGCCGCATCATCAATCCGCAGCACGAGCAGTTCGGCGGGCGCATCATTGCCGCCACCGTGGTGTCGCTCATGGGCGCGCTCGCGCTGTCGGTTTCAACCGAAATCGTGCAGGCGGCGCTGCCGCTTCCGGAGTGGATGAAGGCCGCAATGGCCTGGAAGTGGCCGTAGGCGGGCAACGGCCGACCTGACGCTGCAGGGTGGCAACTGGCCGATCCGGCAGCGCCAACAGGTTCGTCCGTGTTATCAATATCTTATCATTGCAATTGCAAGCTATTCGCAACAAGACTATGTTGTAGCCCATCAGTTGCCATGGGTCTCCAACGATGATTGTCCGCCGTCTGTTCGCTGTTGCCTTTGCGACGCTGCTTGTCAGTGCGTTCGCCGCTGACCCCGGTCATGCGCAGCCGCGCAAGCCGTTCCGCGTCGTCACCACCTTCACGGTCATCCAGGATATCGCGCAGAACGTCGCAGGCTCTGCGGCGATCGTGGAATCGATCACGCGGCCCGGCGCCGAGATCCACGACTACCAGCCGACGCCGCTCGACATTGTCCGTACCCAGGCGGCCGATCTGGTGCTGTGGAACGGCTTCAACCTCGAGCGCTGGTTCGAACGGTTCTTCCAGAACGTCAAGGAGGTGCCGAGCGTCGTGGTCTCGGAGGGGATCGAGCCGGTCGGCATCACCGAGGGTCCGTACAACGGCAAGCCCAATCCGCACGCCTGGATGTCGCCGTCGAGCGCGCTGACCTACATCGAGAACATCCGCAAGGCGCTGGTGAAGTACGACCCGGCGAACGCCGAGACCTACAACAAGAACGCCGCCGAATACGCCGCCAGGGTGCGCGCGATCGACGAGCCGCTGCGCAAGCGTCTCGCCGCCATTCCGGAGGCGCAGCGCTGGCTGGTGACCAGCGAGGGCGCGTTCAGCTATCTGACCCGCGACTACAAGATGCGCGAGGCGTATCTCTGGCCGATCAATGCGGACGAGCAGGGCACGCCCCAGCAGGTCCGCAAGGTGATCGACCTGGTTCGCAAGAACAGGATCCCCGTGGTGTTCAGCGAGAGCACGATTTCGGATCGTGCGGCAAAGCAGGTCGCGCGCGAAACCGGCGCGCGGTACGGCGGCGTGCTGTACGTCGACTCGCTCAGCGCGGCGAACGGCCCGGTGCCGACCTATCTCGATCTGCTCAAGGTGACGGTCGAGACCATCGCCAAGGGGTTCGGCAAGTGAACAAGGGGTTCGCCAAGTGAAGGTGTCGCCGCAGCCCGTCCCGGTCGACGCGGGCCTCGGCACGCCGGGCGCCAGCATCTCCGTGCGCGGACTCACCGTGACCTACAGCAACGGCTTCACCGCCGTGCACGACGCCACGTTCGAGTTGGAGCCAGGCACGATCTGCGGGCTGGTCGGCGTCAACGGCAGCGGCAAGTCCACCGTGTTCAAGGCGCTGATGGGGTTCGTGCGTCCGGCTGCCGGAGAGATCCGGCTGTGCGGCATGCCGGTCGCCGAGGCGATCCGGCGCAACATCGTCGCCTACGTGCCGCAGAGCGAGGACATCGACTGGAACTTCCCGGTGCTGGTCGAGGACGTGGTGATGATGGGCCGCTACGGCCACATGAACTTCCTGCGGATTCCGTCCCGCGCCGACCGCTACAAGGTGGACCAGGCGCTGGAGCGGGTCGGCATGTCGGAGTACCGCAGGCGCCAGATCGGCGAACTGAGCGGCGGCCAGAAGAAGCGCGTGTTCCTGGCGCGCTCGCTGGCGCAGGAGGGGCGCATCATCCTGCTCGACGAGCCGTTCACCGGCGTCGACGTGAAGACCGAGACCGCGATCATATCGCTGCTGCGCGAGCTGCGCGGTTCGGGCCACCTGATGCTGATCTCCACCCACAACCTCGGCAGCGTGCCCGAGTTCTGCGACCAGGTGGTGCTGATCAACCGCACGGTGCTGGCGGCCGGGCCGACCCAGACGGTGTTCACGCAATCCAACCTGGAGCGCGCGTTCGGCGGCGTGCTGCGGCACTTCAATCTCGGCGGCACGGCGCTGCACGACGACGAGGACCCGCGCCGGCTCACGGTGCTAACCGACGACGAGCGGCCGCTGGTGATCTACGGCAACGAGCGGGGCGAGGACACCATGCCCCGCTCCAACCCGAAGCGCGAGCCATGATCGCAGAGCTGATCGCGCCGTTCGGCTACGAGTACATGCTCAAGGCCATGTGGGTGAGCGCGCTGGTCGGCGGCGTCTGCGCGTTCCTGTCGGCGTACCTGATGCTCAAGGGCTGGTCGCTGATGGGCGACGCGCTGGCGCACTCGATCGTGCCGGGCGTGGCCGGCGCCTACATCCTCGGTTTCCCGTTCGCGGCGGGGGCGTTCTTCGCCGGCATCCTCGCCTCGATGGCGATGACCTTCGTCAAGCAGCGGTCGCGGCTGCGCGAGGACGCCGTGATCGGGCTGGTGTTCACCTCGCTGTTCGCGCTCGGCCTCCTCATGGCGTCGATCTGGCCGACCTCGGTGAGCGTGCAGACCATCGTGCTCGGCAACATCCTCGGCATATCCAACGAGGACATCGTGCAGGTGGTGGCGATCGCCACGGTCTCGCTCGCCGTGCTGGCGCTGAAGTGGAAGGACCTGATGGTCACGTTCTTCGACGAGAGCCACGCCCGCAGCATCGGCCTCAACACCACCGCGCTGAAGGTGACGTTCTTCACGCTGCTGAGCGCCTGCACGGTGGCGGCGCTGCAGACGGTCGGGGCCTGCCTCGTCATCGCCATGGTGGTGACGCCAGGCGCGACCGCCTACCTGCTGACCGATCGGTTCGGCCGGCTGATCGTCATCAGCATCGCGCTCGGCGCGGGAACCAGCTTCGCCGGGGCCTACATCAGCTTTTTCCTCGACGGCGCCACCGGCGGGGTGATCGTCACGCTGCAGACGCTGCTGTTCCTCGCGGCGTTCTTCTTTGCGCCGAAGCACGGGCGCCTCGCGGCGCGGCGCCGCCAGCTTGCGGCTGCGGAGGCGGCGGCATGAGCGGCGTGCTCGACTGGCTGATCGTGCCGCTCAGCTACCCGTTCATGCAGCGGGCGCTGGTGGTCTCGGTCATGGTGGGCGCGGTCTGCGCCGTGCTGTCGTGCTACCTGGTGCTGCGCGGCTGGTCGCTGATGGGCGATGCGGTCTCGCACGCGGTGCTGCCCGGCATCGTGATCGCCAACGTGCTGGCGCTGCCGCTGGCGGTCGGCGCGTTCGCGGCGGGGCTCGCCTGCGCGCTGCTGACCGGCTACCTCAAGGACAACAGCCGCGTGAAGGAGGACACGGTGATGGGCATCGTGTTCTCCGGCATGTTCGGGTTCGGCCTCGTGATCTTCACCAAGGTGGAGACCGACCAGCACCTGCTGCATATCCTGTTCGGCAACATGCTGGGCGTCACGGCCCGCGATCTCATCGAGACCGCCGTCATCGCCGGCATAACGCTGGCGCTGGTGTTGATCCGCCGCCGCGACCTGCTGCTGTACTGCTTCGACCCGAACCACGCGCGCGCCATCGGCCTGCCGGTCGGCGTGCTGCATTACGGGCTCCTCGTGCTGCTGGCGCTCACCATCGTCGGTTCGCTCAAGGCGGTGGGCATCATCCTGGTGGTGGCCATGCTGGTGGCGCCGGGCGCGACCGCCTACCTGCTGACCGACAGCTTCGAGCGGATGCTGGTCATCGCGACCGCGGTTGCGGTGGGCTCCAGCGCGGTCGGCACGATCGTCAGCTTCCACGTCGACGGCGCGACCGGCGCGTGCATCGTGTTGATTCAGGCGCTGGTGTTCCTGCTGGCGTTCCTGTTCGCGCCGAAGCGCGGCATCCTGCGGCAACGCCGGCCGGTGCTGCTGCCTGGCAGCGAATAGACGCTGCTACTACTTGCCATCAGAGAAAGGTGATTCACGGGGCGCCGTCATTGCGAGCGAAGCGAAGCAATCCAGGGGCGCGAACGCAGGTCTGGATCGCTTCGTCGCTTTCGCTCCTCGCGATGACGACCGTATCACCGAGCTATGATTCCAGGTACTACCGCTCGACCTTGACCCAGGCGTCGGGGGTGAGGCGCTCCTGCGGCAGGTAGCGGCTCTTGTAGTCCATCTTGCGCGAGCCGCGCACCCAGTAGCCGAGATAGACGTATGGCAGTCCCATCCGTCTGGCGCGCTCGATGTGATCCAGGATCATGAAGGTGCCGAGCGAGCGGGCGGCGTGATCCGGATCGAAGAACGAATAGACCATCGACAGGCCGTCGTTGAGCACGTCGGTCAGCGCGACGGCGAGCAGGTCGCCGGCGCCGCGGCCGTTGATCGCGCTGTCGGGCCCGCGGGTGCGGTACTCCACCAGCCGCGTCTTGACGTGGCTGTCCTCGACCATCATGGCGTAGTCGAGCACGGTCATGTCGGCCATGCCGCCGTCGCGGTGGCGGCTGTCGAGATAGCTGCGGAACACCGAGTACTGCTCGGAGGTCGGCACCAGCGCGCGCATCTCGCCGATCACGTCGGCGTTGCGCTCGGCGACGCGGCGCATGCCGCGGGTCGGCCGGAACTCGTCGGCAATGACACGCACCGAGACGCAGGCCCGGCAGGCCTCGCAGGCCGGGCGGTAGGCGATCGACTGGCTGCGCCGGAACCCGCCGTGGGTCAGCAGATTGTTCAGCCCCGGCGCGCGGTCGCCGACCAGGTGCGTGAACACCTTGCGCTCCTCCTTGCCCGGCAGATACGGGCAAGGCGACGGCGCGGTCAGATAGAACTGTGGCGTATCGCGGGAATGCTGCGTCACCTGCGGCGGACCTCGGTCGGGACGGACGCAACCTCGCGCTTCGGCCCGGATTCAACCGGGATCGATCTTGCCCGGAAAGCCATGATTGCGGAAGTCCCGTCGTCGCCGCAGCCTACGGCGCCGGCGGCGCCGATGCCCGCAGCGCCGCCGCACGCTGCTCGTTGTTGATAATGACGGTTCCGATCACGATGTCGTGCAGACAGCGGCGCCGGTGGTTGAAGAAGCACACCAGCAGCACCAGCGGGGTCAGCATCGACACGCTGATCCAGAACAGCACCGCGTGCACGGCGCCCAGAATGAAATAGGCGGGCGAGCCGTACCAGGTGCGCATCTCGATATCCATCGCGCGCATGCCGATGGTCGCGGAATGCCGGCTGCCGAGCGTGATGCCGTAGTAGAACAGCGCCCACAGCACCATCAGTGGCGAGAGCAGGGCATAGAACACGAAGCCCAGGCCGAACGTCACCACGCCCACGATGAAGATGAACATGGCCAGAAAGACCACGGGAAGCGCCAGGATGATCAGGTCGATCAGGAACGCGATCACCCGCCGCGCCAGCACGCCGTCGAACAGCTCCGGGTGCAGCATGGGATCGTACGCGTGCGGTCTTACCTCGACGGACAGTCCGATTCGCCTGGGTTCGCCCTGTGCCATGGCCTCGTCATCCCCCTGAACCGCTGCAATTGGATAGCAGAGTCGGCGTTTGCAAGGGAGCCGGAGGTGTCCCGGCAAAAAGCAGCGCCGGCCGCTGGGTGCGGCCGGCGCGAGAATCCGGGCGGTTCCGGCGGCTTCAGTTCGGCTGGATGCCGGCCTTCCTGACCACGTCGTCCCATTTCACCAGTTCGTCGTCGACGTACTTGGTGAACTGCTCGCTGTTCAGCGGCCGGACGATCGCACCCAGCTCTGCGAACCGCTTCTGCACGTCCGGCATGGCGAGCGTCTGCGCCAGTGCCTTCTCGAGCTTCGCGATCACCGCGGGCGGGGTCTTCGCCGGCGCCATCAGGCCGAACCAGTAGGATGCCTCGAGCGGATAGCCTGCCTCCTTCATGGTGGGCAGGTTCGGCAGGATGGACAGCCGTGCATCGGCGGCAAGGGCGAGGCCGGTGAGCTTCTGGGCCTCGATGTTCTTCAGCCCGATGACGGGACTCAGGAACATCGTTTTGACGTGTCCCGCCAGCAGGTCGATCATGGCCGGTGCGCCGCCGCGATACGGAATGTGCTGCAGCTTGATTCCAGCCGCGCCGTTGAGCATCTCGCCGGCGAGATGGCTTGCGCTGCCCGGGCCGACCGAGCCGAAATTCAGCGGATTCATCTTCGCGTAGTCGACCAGCCCCTTCACATCCTTGAACGGCATGCTGGGATGCGCCACGAACACCAGCGGCGTGTAGCCCACGAAGCCGATAAACTTGAAGTCTTTCTTGCTGTCGTACGGCAGGTTCTTCATGGTCGCCGGATTGAGCGCGTGGTTGTCGTTGACCATCATCAGCGTGTAGCCGTCCGGGTCCGACTTCGCGAGCGCGCCGGTCGCGATCGATCCGCCGGCGCCGGCGCGTGCCTCGATGATGAACTGCTGGCCCGTCAGGCCGGTCAGCTTCTCGCCGACGATGCGCGAGACGGTGTCGAGCAGGCCACCGACCGGGAAACCGATCAGGATCTTCACCGGGCGGGTGGGGTAGTCCTGGGCCTGGATCGGCGCGGAGCCGATACCGAGCAGCACCGCTGCAGCCAAGGCCGATGCAAGGTGACGTTTCATTGCTTTCCTCCTGTGCTGCCCGTTCGCGGCGCAGCGTTCGAATGAATCTAGACGACTTTCGAAGCCTTGAGCTTTCCGACTTCGTCCGGGCCGATGCCCAGTTCGGCCAGGATTTCCTCGCTGTGTTCGCCGAGCGTCGGCGGCACGCGGATCGGGCCCGGACGCGCGCCGTCGATGAACAGCGGCGGGTTGACGCCCCAGACCTCGCCTTCCTTCGGGTGCTCGGCCTGGTAGAACGTGTTGAGGTGGCGGACCTGGTCGTCCTGCATCACCTCGTTGACGTTGTGGACGGGCGCGTAAGGCACGTCCTGCGCCTCCAGCCGCTGCATCCATTCCATGCGGGGGCGGGTCGCGAAGGTCTTCGCCAGTTCGTCGCGCAGCGCCACGTAGTTCGCGATGCGCTTTTCGCGCGTGTCGAATTCGGGATTGGTGTTGAGATCGGTCCGTTCGATCGCGGCGAGCAGGCCTTCCCAGAACTTGATCTGCGAAGACATGTGGATGGCGACAAGACGGCCATCCTTGCAGCGGAACGCGTAGGATTGCGAGGCCGACACGCGGGTCAGCGGTCCGACATCCAGACCGTAACGCTTGTGATTGATGAAGGCGTCGGGCGCGAACGCGATGGTCGCCTCCAGCATGCTGGTTTCGACGCGGCGGCCCTTTCCGGTCCGCTCGCGTTCGTGCAGCGCGCCGAGGATGCCGTAGGCGCAATAGAAGCCCGTGATGTTGTCGGACAGCGTCGGTCCGCCGACCTGCGGCGCTTGCGGATCGACGAACTGGCTGAGCACGCCGGACAGCGACTGCGCCACCGCGTCGTAGGACGGACGGTTGGCGTAGGGACCGTCGCGGCCGAACCCGGTGATGGAGGCATGAATGAGCCGCGGGTTGGCGCTCGTGAGCACCGCGTCGGAGAAACCCAGGCGGTCGAGCACGCCGTGCCGGAAGTTGTCGATCAGCACGTCCGCCTGCTTCACCAGATCGAGCAGGATTTCCTTGCCGCGGGCGGAGCGCAGGTCGAGCGTGAGGCTGCGCTTGTTGCGGTTGTAAGCGATGAAATGGCCGCCGTAGAGCCCGCCGCGGAAATAGCGGAACGGGTCGCCGCCTTCCGGATTTTCCACCTTGATGACGGAAGCGCCGAGGTCGGCCAGCAGCATGCCGGCCAGCGGGCCGGTGATCATCGTCGTCAGTTCGATGACTTTGACGCCGTCGAGAACGCCGGACATCGCCGCGCTCTAGTGTGCGTCCGGCTTGAAGCCGGGCGGCGTGGTGCCGTCGTAACCGATGCTGTCCTCGGCCGCTTCCGACAGCAGGAAGCCGATCGGCCGGGACTGCTCCTCGACGAGATGGGCGATCAGGCTGGCGGCGCGCGCCAGGATGGGCACGCCCTTCAGTCCGGTGATCGGGAAGCCGGCGTCGAGCAGCACGGCAGGGATGGCGCCCGATACGTTGAGCACCAGCGGGCGGCCCATGATCTCGCGGATCGCGGTTTCGGCGGCGCGCGCCGCTTCGGCATTGGGGCCGGCGAGCCCGGCCTCCTTCGCAACGGACAGCAGCCGTCCGGCACGCGGATCCTCGTCGGTATGCAGCGGATGGCCGTAGCCGGGGAAGGGAATTTTCGCCGAGCGGTACTCCTGCGCGACGGCCTTGGCGGCCGCGGCGAGGCCGTCCTTGCCGGCGCGTTCCTGGATCTTCGCGAGGAACTTGCCGGCGTTCTCGGCGCTGCCGAGGATCACCGAGCCGCAGCCCAGGATGCCGGCGGCGACCGCGCCCTGCATGGCCTCGGGGCCCGCGGCATAGGTCATGCGCGCGGCCTGAACGCTCGGCACCATGCCATGCTCGGCGATGGCCACCAGGCATGAATCCAGCACGCGGCACTGTGCGGCGGTGGCGCGCTGGCCGGTGGTGAGGAGCCAGAAGTGCTCCGTCAGGGAGACCGAGCCGATCAGGTCCTTGCACAGGTCGTAACCGCGGACCACGATCATTTCGGCGTTCGACGTCGAAATGGAACTGGTCGGATCCTTGTGCTTGCCGATCTTCACCCACCGCCTCCGCGAGATACGGCGCGACCGCTCCGGAACCGATTTCACGTTTCGGGATCGCGCGTCTATGTTGGCCGGGATAGTTTCACAGGCCGGTTGAGGATGGAAGCGGCGTTATGCCCCGCGCGGTTGCCGCAAGGATGAGCGAACCCCGGACTCCGGACACTGGCGCGTGCCCACCATGAGCGTGACGCTTGCCCACATCGAGGCGGCCCGCCGAACCATCGAAGGGCATGTGCTGCGGACGCCGATGCTGCCGGCGCCCAAGCTCTCCGCACTGACGGGCGCGGATGTGCACGTCAAATACGAGAACCTGCAGGTCACCAACTCGTTCAAGGAGCGCGGCGCGCGCTGCAAGCTTGCGGCGCTGGCCGAAAGCGAGCGGCGCCGCGGCGTCATCGCCATGTCGGCGGGCAATCATGCGCAGGCCGTGGCGTATCACGCCGCCGCTCTCGGCATTCCGGCCTGTGTCGTGATGCCCGTGACCACGCCGTTCGTGAAGGTCGCCGCGACGCGCGCCTACGGTGCCGAGGTGGTGCTGGACGGCGAGACGGTTGCGGAATCGCAGGCGAGGGCGGAGACGATGGCCGCCGAGCGCAACCTGACCTGGGTGCATCCCTACGACGATCCGCACGTCATCGCCGGGCAGGGCACCATCGGTCTGGAAATGCTCGAGCAGACGCCCGGGCTCGACACGCTGGTCGTGCCGGTCGGCGGCGGCGGACTGATCTCGGGCATCGCGACCGCCGCGAAGGCGATCAAGCCGGACATCGCGATCGTCGGCGCGGAGGCGCAGCTCTATCCCTCGTTCTGGAACGCGCTCGGCGGCAGCGAGCTTCCGGTCGGCGGCGCGACCCTCGCCGAGGGCATCGCGGTCAAGAACGTCGGCAAGCTGACGCTGCCGATCGTGCGCAGGCTCGTGGCGGACATTGTGCTGGTCGACGAGGAGCACATCGAGCGGGCCGTGAACGCCTACCTGACGCTGCAGAAGACCATGGCCGAGGGCGCCGGCGCCGCAGGCCTCGCGGCGATGCTCGCGCGACCGCAGATGTTCGCGGGCCGCAAGGTCGGGCTGGTGCTGTGCGGCGGCAACATCGACCCGCGCATCCTCGCCTCGATCATGGTGCGAGAACTGGAGCGCGAGCACCGCATCGTGTCGTACCGGCTGACCATTCCGGACCGGCCGGGAATCCTGGGCCAGATCGCGACCGTGCTGGGGCGGCTCGGCGCCAACATCCTCGAGGTGGATCACAAGCGGCTGTTCCTCGACGTGCCGGCCAAGGGCGCCCGTCTCGATGTCACGGTGGAGACGCGGGACGCCGAGCACGCCGAGGCGATCATGGCAACGCTGGCGGCGGAGGGCTATGCGCCGGTGCGCATCGACACCGGCGCAGCGATGGACTGAACCGTCAGAACGCGGGGCGCGGGCGCGGCAACGGGACCGCGACGGTTGCTGCCCGGGGCTGCGCCGCCGTGCGCGCACGGGGCAGCGGCACCTCCGCGCTGTCGGCCGCGCCTTGCGCGGTCTCGGTGGGGGCGAGCGCCATGCTTTCGACCGGACGCGGCGGACCCGGCAGCGGCACCGAATCCCAGACGGAAGCGGGCCTGGAGGCTGGCGGGGCCGGCCAGTTCGCGGCGGGTTGCGCAGGCCATGGCGACCTTTCGGCCAGACCCGGTGCAGCGGGAGCGTCGCCCGAGGCGGCGGTGCGGCCGGTGGTCTCCACGGCCGGTGCCGCAGCCTGCGGAACGGCAGTGGCGGACGACGGACCGGTGTCGGCGTCCGGCCCGGCGATCGCAACCGACGGCGGCATCACGTAGGAGCGCACGAACCACGCGGCTCCTCCGGTCAGCACAAGCACCGGGACAAGGATGGCGACACCGATCGCCAGCCGGCGAGCATACGGCCGTCGATTGCCGGTGCGGTCGTCAGCGTCGTCCAATCAAGCCTCCGTCCGGTGCGGCGGGTCGGCCTAAAGTAACGTGAGGGCGCAACGCCTGTCACGCCCCGTACGGTTGCTGCAGCGCGTCAATGCGACCTGAGCTTTTCCGCGAGCTTTTCAGCAATCCTGGGCGCGAAATAGGTCAGCACGCCATCCGCGCCGGCCCGCTTGAACGCGGCGAGGCTTTCCACCATCGCCTTGTCGCCGTCGATCCAGCCGTTCTGCGCCGCGGCCGAAATCATCGCGTACTCGCCGGACACCTGGTAGGCGAAGGTCGGCATGCCGAACGCGTCCTTGATGCGGGTCAGGACGTCGAGATAGGGCAGGCCGGGCTTGACCATGATCATGTCGGCGCCTTCCGCGATGTCGAGTTCGGCCTCGCGCAGCGCCTCGTCGGAATTGCCGTAGTCCATCTGGTAGGTGCGCTTGTCGCCGTTCAGCGTCGCCGACGAGCCGACCGCGTCGCGGAACGGGCCGTAGAACGCGGACGCGTACTTTGCGGTGTAGGCCATGATCTGCACGTCGAGGAACCCGGCCTTGTCGAGCGCGGTCCGGATCGCGCCGACCCGGCCGTCCATCATGTCGGACGGCGCGATGATGTCGCAGCCGGCCTCGGCCTGCACCAGCGCCTGCTTCACCAGCACGGCCACCGTCTCGTCGTTGAGAATGACGCCGTCGCGCAGCAGGCCGTCGTGGCCATGGCTGGTGTAGGGGTCGAGCGCCACGTCGCACAGGATGCCGATGTCGGGAATTTCCTTCTTGATGGCGCGGATCGAGCGGCAGACCAGGTTGTCCGGGTTGAGCGCCTCCGCGCCGTCGTCGTCGCGCAGCGCCGGATCGGTGTAGGGGAAGATCGCGATGCAGGGGATGGTGAGCTTCGCCGCCCGTTCGGCGGCGCGCACCATGTCGTCGACGCTGAGCCGCTCGACACCGGGCATCGACGCGACCGGCGCCCGCGGCCCGGCGGAGACGAACAGCGGCCAGATCAGGTCGTCGGTCGACAGCGTGGTTTCGCGCACCATGCGGCGCGCCCATTCGGTGCGGCGGTTGCGCCGCGGCCTGCGCGGCAGATCGAGCGAAGGGCCGGCTGCGGCCGGTGCGTCGACCGGCGTGAAGCGGACGCGGCTTTCGAGCGGACGGCCGTATTTGATCGCCATGGACGGAACACCCTGAACATTGCCTGCAACATTGCCTGGACCGGGCCGGCCCTTCATCATACCGGGCCCGTCTGACCGATGACAGATGGCCGAAACGGTCCGGAGCGGCAAGGGATGGATTTCGAGCTGACCGAGGAGCAGCGGGGCATCCAGGCCACCGCCCGCGGCTTCGCGCGTGACGTGATGGCGCCCAAGGCCGCGGATTGGGACGAAGGCGAGGTGTTCCCGGTTGCCGAATTGCGGCAGGCGGCGGCGCAGGGCCTCGCCGCCATCTGCGTGCGCGACGACCTCGGCGGCTCGGCGCTGTCGCGGCTCGATGCCACCATCATTTTCGAGGAGCTTTCGCAGGGCTGCACCTCGACCGCGGCCTACATCTCGATCCACAACATGGTGGCCTCGATCGTCGACGCCTACGGCAGCGACGCACAGCGCGGCGCGTGGTTGCCGAAGCTGTGCGCGATGGGCTGGTTCGGCTCGTATTGTCTGACCGAGCCGGATTCCGGCAGCGATGCGGCGAGCCTGAAGACGCGCGCGCGACGAGACGGCGACCACTACGTGCTCGACGGCGCCAAGGCGTTCATCTCGGGCGGCGGCGTGTCCGACCTCTATCTCTGCATGGTGCGGACCGGCGAGGCGGGACCCAAGGGCATCTCCTGCATCGCCGTTGAGAAGGGGACGCCGGGGCTCGGCTTCGGCGCGCGTGAGAGGAAGCTCGGCTGGAAGTCGCAGCCGACCGCGATGGTGACGTTCGAGAACTGCCGGGTGCCAGCGGCGAACCTGATCGGCGGCGAGGGCGACGGCTTCAGGATCGCGATGGCGGCGCTCGACGGCGGCCGGCTCAACATCTCAGCGTGCTCGATCGGCGGCGCGCAGTTCTGCCTCGACCGCACCGTTGCCTACATGCGCGAGCGCACGCAGTTCGGCTCCAGGATCGCGGACTTCCAGGCGCTGCGCTTTCGCGTGGCCGACTATGCCACCGAACTCGAGGCGGCGCGGCTGATGGTGCGACGCGCCGCGGCCGCGCTCGACGCCGGCGATCCCGCAGCGACGCGCATGGCCGCGATGGCCAAGCGGTTCGCCACCGACGCCGGGTTCGAGATCGTCAACGGTTGTCTGCAACTGCATGGTGGCTACGGCTACCTGCGCGACCATCCGATCGAGCGAGTGCTGCGCGACGTGCGCGTGCACCAGATCCTCGAAGGCACCAACGAGGTGATGCGCCTGATCGTGAGCCGGGACCTGATCGGAAATCAGGCGGGGTGATCTCCGCACGCCGGACCGCAGGCCGGAGGTCGGCGTTGCATGTCCGGACCGCGCCCGATAGCAGTGGTCCGATGAATTCCGGCGGCGACGAGATCCTGTTCGAGCGGCGCGGCTGCGCCGGCCTCGTCACGCTCAACCGGCCGCAGGCGTTGAACGCCGTCACCCTGACCATGGTGCGTGCGCTCTCCCGCCGGCTACGCGACTGGGCGGCCGACCCGGGCGTGACGCGGGTCGTGCTGCGCGCGGCGGGAGACCGGGCGTTCTCGGCCGGGGGCGATATCCGTGCGCTGTACGACCTGGGACGCGCCGGCCGGTTCGACGACATGCTGACGTTCTGGCGCGAGGAGTACGCCCTCAACGCCTTCATCAAGGCTTACCCCAAACCGTTTGTGTCGCTGATCGACGGCATCGTGATGGGCGGAGGCGTCGGCCTGTCGGTTCACGGCTCCCACCGGATCGCCGGCGACCGCTATCGCTTTGCCATGCCGGAGGTCGGGATCGGCTTCTTTCCCGACGTCGGCGCAACCTGGTTCCTGCCCAGACTGCCGGGACAACTGGGCGCCTGTTGCGCGCTGACCGGCGAGCGGTTCGACGCCGGGGACGGTCTGCACGCAACGCTCGCCACGCACCGTGTCGCTTCGTATCGCCTGGTGGATTTGCTGGACGCGCTTTGCGGCAATGCCGGCGTCGATGACAGTCTGCGTTCGTTTCATGAGCCGGCCGCCGCAACGGGGACGATGACCGCGGCAGCCGCCTCGATCGCGCGGCTGTTCAAGGCCGACCGCGTCGAGGACATTCTCGAGGCTCTCGATCGGGCCTCGGACGCGCGTGGAGACGACGCCGGATTCGCGCGCCGCTGCGCGGCCACGATCCGCTCGAAATCGCCGACCAGCCTGAAGCTCGCGCTGGCCCAGGTCCGGGCCGGGGGCACGCTGTCATTCGCCGCGTGCATGAACACCGAATTCCGCATAGTGTCGCGCATCATCCACGGTCGCGATTTCTATGAGGGAGTGCGCGCGGTGATCGTCGACAAGGACAACGACCCGCGCTGGCAGCCCGACAGCCTCGCCGCCGTCGGCGATGACGATGTGGCCCGGCATTTCGCGCCATTGCCACCCGAACAGGAACTCGGCCTGTCATGAGCGATCCATACGCAACCGATCCTGCGCGCACGCTGGAGCCCGTTCACGCCGAGGAAGGGACCGAAGCGCAGCAGGGACGCTGGACCTTCCGGCTCGTCGTCTTCCTTCGCGTCATGGCCGGGCTATCGATGATCAAGGGCCTTTATCACTGGGCCGTGATCTGCGGCATGACAGATCTCGACGGCGGGTTTCAGGCGCAGCCGCTTCCCTGGCAAACCGCGACGGTGTTCTTTGCCGTGATCGATCTGGTCGCGGCGGTCGGACTGTGGCTGGCGGCGGCATGGGGCGCAGTGGTGTGGCTGACCGCGTCGGTTTCGATGGCTGCGGTGGAGGTGATCTTTCCGCAGGTGTACGGCGGACGCCTCGCGGTCGTGCTGTTCGAGGCCGCGCTGCTGTGCAGCTATCTTTTCCTTGCCATACAGTCGGCGCGGGAACATCCTCAGTGATTGCCGGCTCCGGTCTGTAGCAAGAGGTAGGTGAGAAATGGGAATGGGAAGGTTTTCGGGGGCCGTCATCTTCGGCTTGACGGCGGCTGGAATAGCAACCGGATCGGCAGCAGCACAGGATTGGCCCACAAAGACGGTTCGCGTCATCGTTCCGTTCTCCGCGGGCAGCGCCACCGACGTGGTGCCGCGCATCATCTTCGAGCAGGTGCAGGCGCAAACCGGGCAGACCATCGTGGTCGAGAACCGCCCGGGCGCGGGCTTCACCGTGGGCGTCGGCGCGGTCAAGTCGGCTCCCGCCGACGGCTACACCATCCTCGTTCACTCCAACGCGTTCGTGACCTCTCCGGCGGTTCAGAAGGTGAACTGGGATCCGGTGAAGGATTTCTCCGGCATCACGCCGCTCGCCAACGTGCCGATGGTGCTGGTGATCTCGCCGGACAAGAAGGTCGATACGCTCAAGCAGCTCATCGATCAGGCCAAGGCCAAGCCGGGATCGCTGAACTACGCCGCGGCCGGCATCGGATCGCCCCCGCATCTGACCATGGAGCGGTTTCGCCTTGCGGCCGGCTTCACCGGCCAGCTTGTCCCGTTCAAGGGCGCGCCCGAAGCGCTGACCGAAGTCTCGACCGGCCGCGTCGACGTCTACTTCTCGCCATTGGCGCCGGCCATGTCGCTGATCCAGTCGGGCAAGCTCAAGCCGCTCGCGGTCAGCAGCATGAAGCGTGCGGCGGCGCTGCCTGACGTGCCGACCACGACGGAAGCGGGCTTCAAGGATTCCGACTTCGACTTCTACGTTGGAATGTACGTGCCCAAGCAGACCCCGCGTGCCATCGTCGCCAAGATGCATGCCGAGGTGGTGAAGGCTCTGAATGTCCCGGCCGTCAAGGAAAAGCTGACCAAGATCGGCGCCGAGCCGCTGATTTTCCAACCCGAAGCGTTCGACGCGCGGCTTGCCAAGGAGGCGCCGCTTGCGGAGACTCTGGCGAAGGCGGTCGGGATCGCAAAAAAATAAATCCGGCGGCGCGCCGGGAGGCGCATATGGCGCGGATCGGCTTCATCGGACTTGGAAACATGGGCCTGCCGATGGCCCTCAATCTGATCAAGGCCGGACACGCGGTGACCGGCACCGATGTGGCGAAAGGGCAGGTCGCGAAGCTGGTGGAAGGCGGCGGGACGTCCGCCGCCGATGCCGGGGCGGCCGCGTCGGGAGCCGACTTCATCGTCTCCATGCTGCCGGCGGGTGCACAGGTCCGCGAGGTGTACCTGGGCGATGGCGGGGTGCTGGCATCCGCGGCTCCCGGCACGCTGCTGATCGATTGCTCGACGATCGACGTGGAGAGCGCCCGGCACGTTGCGGCAGCCGCCGGGGAGAGAGGGCTTGCGATGCTGGACGCGCCGGTGTCCGGCGGTGTCGGCGGCGCGCAGGCGGCGACGCTGACGTTCATGGTCGGGGGCGACGGCACAGCGTTCGACCGCGCGCGTCCGCTGCTTCAGGGGATGGGAAAGACCATCGTGCATGCCGGCGGCGCGGGCAACGGACAGGCCGCCAAGATCTGCAACAACATGATCCTCGGCGTGTCGATGATTGCCGTGTCGGAGGCGTTCGTGCTTGCCGAGAAGCTCGGTCTCGATGCGCAGACGCTGTTCGACATTTCGTCGAAGTCGTCGGGCCAGTGCTGGTCGATGACCTCGTATTGCCCGATGCCCGGTCCGGTGCCGTCGTCGCCGGCCAATCGCGATTACCAGGCCGGGTTCACGGCGGCGATGATGCTCAAGGATCTCAATCTTGCACAGGACGCAGCCAGGGCTGCGGCGGTGACAACGCCGCTCGGCGCCGGTGCGGCGAAGATTTACGCCGAATACGCCGGCAGCGGCGAGGCGGACTGCGATTTCTCCGGCGTTATCCGCCACATCCGCAAGGGATAGCCGGCACTCGGCTCCGCGGGAGGAACTCCCGGTTCCGACGCGCGTTGTCTTGCCTGACAATTTTGCCGCAAAGGAGGGCAGGGTGGCTGTCGCTTCCGCTATTTCGGCCCCGGCCGCGGGACGCAAGGTGCCGTGCGAGAAATGCCCGCTTCGCGGCAAGGAGGTCTTGCGCGACTTCACCGCCAAAGAGCTGCCGTTCGTCGCCGAATTCAAGTCGGGCGAACTCAACGTCGAGGCCGGCACCAACATCCTTCTGCAGGGGACCAACAGCGCCCATCTCTACACCGTGCTGACGGGCTGGGCGTTCCGTTACAAGACGCTGCCTGACGGACGGCGGCAGATTCTCAACTACGCGCTGCCCGGCGATCTGCTGGGACTGCAGGGCTCCGTGTCCGACGAGATGCAGCACTCCGTCGAGGCGTTGACCGACATGATCCTGTGCGTCTTCCCGCGCGAGAAATTGTGGGATCTCTATTCTCAGCATCCGGCGCTGGCGTTCGACGTCACCTGGCTCGCCGCGCGCGAGGAGCAGATGCTCGACGAGAACCTGCTGGCGGTCGGCCGCCGCACCGCGCTCGAGCGGACGGCGTACCTGCTGCTGCAACTGTTCCTGCGCGCCGAGGAGATCGGTCTGGCGAAGGGCGACAGGATCGGCTTTCCGTTCACGCAGCAGCATGTGGCGGACACGCTCGGGATGTCGCTGGTCCACACCAACAAGACGCTGAAGCGGCTCGGAGCCACCAGGGCGGTGCGCTGGAAGGACAAGACGTTCGAGATCCTCGACCGCAACGCCCTGGTCGAACTGGCGGGCTACGAGGCGCCCCGGCAGCGCGCGCGGCGGCCGTTCATCTGAATTGAGACCGGTGGATTGGGCAGGGGCCTTGCCGCGGGCATCCCGGAAACGCGAGCGGCTTCGCGCAGGGTGAATCCGGCGTAAAGCGTTTCTCTCAAATGCATGTCCTGTCTGCATTTTCGAGGCATTGTCCGGACGGAATAAACCTAATCTTTATTCTACAATTTAAGCCGATGTTCAAACGCCGGGCCTATGGTTGCGCCATTCGCGGGGGGAACAGGGCCCCGTGCGTAGCGCAAAAAAACACGGGAAGGCGTCAAACATGAAGACCGTTGCAAAGACGGTCGAGCCCGCCGAGCGTCAGGCGAAGTTCGATCACATCCGGCCTCTCTATCTCGATGCGTTGACGCTGGTCGAGCGGCTGCACCGGCGGCTGCTCGATGTCATCAAGGACGAGTTCGACCGCCGCGGCCGTTCCGACATCAACTCGGTCCAGGCGCTGCTGCTCTACAACATCGGCGACAAGGAGCTGACCGCCGGCGAACTTCGCACGCGCGGCTATTATCTCGGCTCCAACGTCTCCTACAATCTGAAGAAGCTCGTCGAGATGGGCTTCCTCGATCACCAGCGCTCGCGGGTCGACCGCCGCTCGGTGCGCATCCGCCTGACCGACAGCGGCCGCGAGATCCGCGACATCGTGGAAGGGCTGTACCAGAAGCACGTGCGCACGGTCGAACAGGTCGGCGGCATCAGCGCCGACGAGTTCGCCACGCTGAACAAGTCGCTGCACCGGCTGGAGCGGTTCTGGACCGATCAGATCCTCTACCGTCTCTGATACGCCGCTGCCTTTCCGTTCGTTTGGACTGTATCCCCGGGGAGCTGGCTCCCCGGGGCCCTTCGTTTTGCGGCGGCCACAAATTCGCCCACCGAAGCCCGTACCCGCATAATGTCGCAGACGTGATGTTGGGGGTCTTGCCGGCTCGCGAACATTGCATTTTGCTGGGCACCGGGGGATTCGGGGACACGATGAGCACTCGGCCAACCTCAAAGGCACGTCACATCAGCCGGCGCAGCTTCGTCGCCGGCACCGGCGCCGCAGCGTCCATGGCCGGTGCCTCCGCCGCATTCGGGCAGGATGCGCTGCTGCAGGCGCTGATCGACCAGACCCAGAAGGGCGGCTTCGGGCAGGGCTTCGATTCCGCGTCGCGGACCATCGCGATGCCGAAGGCGTCGCTGCCGACGCTCTCGCCTGCGACCGCGGAGCACACCACCCAGGCGATCGCGCGATACGAGGGCATCGTCTCCCGCGGCGGCTGGCGCGAGGTGCCGAACCTTGACCGTCTGACGCTGGGACTGCGCAACCCGAGCGTGGTCGCGCTGCGCGAACGGCTTTCCGCGGGCGGCGATCTCGATCCCAACGCCGGCGTCTCCGACGTTTACGATTCCTACGTGGACGCTGCGGTCCGCCGCTTCCAGGCGCGCCACGGGCTGGCCGTCGACGGGCTGGTGCGCGATCTGACCCTGAAGGCGCTGAACGTGCCCGCGCCGGTCCGGCTGGCGCAACTGAAGACCAATGCGACGCGGCTGCGCAGCCTGAGCGGCAAGCTCGCCAACCGTTTCGTGGTCTGCAACATCCCGGCCGCCCATATCGAGGCGATCGAGAACGGCGTCGCGGTGTCGCGCCACACCGCCGTGGTCGGCAAGCCCGACCGCGCCTCGCCCGACATCAACAGCCGGATCGTCGAGATCAATTTCAATCCGTTCTGGACGGTGCCGGTGTCGATCGTGCGCCGCGACCTGATCCCGAAGATGCAGGCGGAGCCGGACTACCTCGAGAAGAACCTGATCCGCATCTTCGACCAGAAGGGCGGCGAACTCATGCCGTCGCAGATCAACTGGTACTCGGAGGAGGCGGTGAACTACCGCTTCAAGCAGGACCCCGGCGAGCTGAACTCGCTCGGATCGATCCGCATCAACTTCCCGAGCCAGCACGGCGTGTACATGCACGACACGCCGTCCAAGAACCTGTTCGGCGAGGACTTCCGGTTCCATTCCTCCGGCTGCGTTCGGGTGCAGAATGTGCGGGAGCTCGTCAACTGGCTGCTGGTCGACACGCCCGGCTGGTCGCGCAACGAGATCGACGGCGTCATCAAGAGCGGCGACCGTAAGGACGCCAGGCTCAAGAGCGCCGTGCCGCTGCACTGGGTGTACGTGACCGCCTGGGCCACCCCGGACGGCGTCGTGCAGTTCCGCGACGACATCTACAACCGCGACGGTCTCGGGCCGACCGCGTCGAAGGGCTGAACGCCGGCATCGGGCCGCCGCCAGCCAGCGGGCGACCGCGCGCATCGGCGGCACGGGGGCTAGCATGCCAGTCTACGTGGCCCTGTTGCGAGCGGTGAACGTGGGCGGCACCGGCAAGCTGCCGATGACCCGGTTGGTCGCGATGTGCCGCGACGCCGGTTTTGAGCGGGCGCAAACCTATATCGCGAGCGGCAATGTCGTGTTCTTCAGCGGCAAATCCGAAGCTGCGGTCAAGCGGGAGCTCGAGACGAGGCTTGAGGCGTTTGCCGGCAAGCCGGTCGGCGTCATGGTGAGGACTGCATCCGGGCTGGCGGAGGTGCTGGCGAGCAACCCGTTTCCGGATGCTTCGCCGACCTACACGGTTGCGATCTTTCTGAACCGGGCGCCGCCTCGGAATGCGTTGCAGCAGGCGACCGGGGCGCGCGATGAAGTCATGCAACTCGGCAAGCGGGAGGTCTACGTTCACTACCCGAGCGGTCAGGGCCGCTCGAAGCTGAAAATTCCGGACGCGAAAGACGGCACGGCGCGCAACATGAATACGATCGCCAGGCTGGTGGAGATTGCGTCCAGGCTATGAGCCGGCGGTGGGGGCGGCGAGCCGCAACGAAACCAGCGTGCTGCGTAGTATAGTCGGGACTGCTGATCCGGAGGAAGTCGGCCTCGAACGGCTCAAACAGCGCCGAGGTTGAACCCTGAGCTAGCGAATGATACCCGCTCGACGCACCGGACGATCCGTATGCGGTGGAGCGCTCCATTGATCAATTGCGCTTCGACAACATCTTGTTGAGCACGTCGAACTATCTAAACTGGCAGTTCGATGGTAGAGATGCCGTTTCAAACGTTTTATTGGCGTGACAACGATTGCGATAGATATACCGCTTGCGACCGACGCGCCGCCTTAGAACCAATGACTATGGATCACCATATAAAGGCGAGTCATCGCAGAGCCGAGTCGATTGCTCCGAAGCCTCGCCTCGCGGCAGAACTCAAGCGCGTAACCGACAGTGCTGAGAAGCTAATTGAAGCCCTCAATTCAACAAATCTCAAAGAAGAACTTTTTCCAACGCAAAGGCTCATCGATATTTCATATACGATGATTGCACTTCCGTACGGTTCTGAGGAGGGAGCTTTACCCGCTTTGGAGTATGCCGAAGCGGCCCTAAATGACGTCCGTTTCTTATCTGTAGAAATCCCTGAGGGCGATCAACTTCCCGACGTTCCACGCGGAGGGAGAGTGGACCAATCGCTTCAGGTGTTAATTTCAGACATCAGTACGGCAAAGAGGTTCTATTCGCAGCGCAAGCTCGACGCTGCTGGAAGAGCCGATACACCGGATCATGCGACGGTTGATAAGATTTCGGACGCAAGCGCTGCTGCGCGATCAGGAACTGCTGCAAAGGAAGGAATACAACTTGCGAACGAAATAGATCAATCAACAAGGAAATTGGTGGCGCAAGGCGATGCTGACTTCATCGTGTCAGATAACTTGACGCGCAGAACGCGCGATGTCGCGAATCTCCTCAAACAAGAATCTATCGAATTCTCCGCCGATAGGCCCCGCGTTGCTTGGTTAGAAAAATTAGATCGTGGGGTAGAGGTATCGTTGCGGGGCATCGAAGTTGCAGCGGCTATTGGTGAAATAGCAGTTCGAAAGATCGGCCAAGTTTTAATCAACCATGTGAAGGATTGGTTTGGCGGTGTGCGGGAGTTTGCTGAGGAATCTAGGACAC
Source organism: uncultured Rhodoplanes sp. (assembly GCA_964528635.1). Lineage (GTDB taxonomy): Bacteria > Pseudomonadota > Alphaproteobacteria > Rhizobiales > Xanthobacteraceae > Z2-YC6860. The sequence continues at coordinate 23,699 of CAZGSW010000011.1, forward strand.
TCATCGCCCAATTGAAAAAGAAATGGCACGAAGAAAATCGAGAATTTAGTTCGCCGTCGGTGCGCTCACCAGAAGATCTATCTTCGTTCTTGGATGCCTTTAAGGATGGTTCTGGACAAGGTCCTGAGTTGCTCGTGATTCCCCTTGGAGCATTTTTGATGGGGTCGGGCGAAGAAGATGCGAAATTGAAGAAGCAAGATCGGGCTTTGGCGGATGAAATTGTCCCTGGAAGGGGCAAACATAGAATTCAAATTCGCAGACGATTTGCTCTGGGTAAATTTCCAGTCACCAATGCCGAATACGCAGCATTCGTGAAAACAACTTCGCCTACCCGGAAACTAGATCAAGACGTTGCGATCTGGAATGACGAAAACCAAGCAAACATGCCAGCTGTGAATGTTAGTTGGTATGATGCGCTGGATTATTGTCAGTGGCTCAATAAAATGACGAACTTAGGGAGCATTAGCGGCTATCGATTGCCTTCGGAGGCCGAATGGGAATACGCCTGCCGTGCGGGAACGCATACTAGGCGTTGGTGGGGAGATGCATGGGACGGGTTGAAAGCAAACGGCCACAACAGCTATCCCGGCACGACTAGTCCCGTAAATCGGTATCCGCCCAATCCTTGGAGGCTACACGACATGATCGGGAATGTTTGGGAATGGTGCGCTGACCGCTATGCACCGGATTTGGTTCAAGTCCCTGATGATGGCTCCGCCAATGCACGAACACCTCAAGTGCATAGAGTGCTGAGAGGTGGCGCGTGGGGCAATGAGCCTGAATTTCTTCGTTGTGCCAAGCGCTTTCAAGCGGATCCTGCACTGCGACGCCGAGATTTTGGGTTTCGAGTAGCTCGGACGTTGGTTCCGTAGAGAAGACCGCATCAAGGGATTACAATTCGGAAACGGGGACGCGGATAATCGAGGAACCCGACTTGGCGAAGACCTTCTTGGTCAATATCGAAACAGATTACGTCGTGGTCTAGACGTGAACCGACCATGAGGGACGGCCGTGAGGTTTATTTCGAGTTCACCGCCATCGGGCAGACGGTGAAGGTGACCGCGATCGACAGCGCGACCGGGATCGAAGTCTCGACCATGGGACCGGTGACCGCCTCGCAGGCCGATCTCAAGCAGCTCGCGCTGGGCAAGCTGAAGGCGCGGCTTGCCCGCGAGCAGCGGTAGAATCCTGCATACGCTAGATGTTGCGGGATTGTTCACATGGTCACGCCAGCCTTGGGCTTTCCGGGCGTTTGTGCTAGGCCAACCCCATTCCTGGAGACACCGATGTCAGCGACCGACTCCTCCGCGGCTGGCCGCGCGGACAGTGCTTTCACCGCTTCCCTGGCCGAATCCGACCCCGAGATCGCCGATGTGGTTCGGCGCGAACTGGGCCGCCAGCGCGACGAAATCGAGCTGATCGCGTCTGAAAACATCGTCAGCCGCGCGGTGCTGGAGGCGCAGGGCTCGGTCCTGACCAACAAATACGCCGAGGGCTATCCGGGCCGCCGCTACTACGGCGGGTGCCAGCACGTGGACGTGGCGGAAAGCCTTGCCATCGACCGCGTCAAGAAGCTGTTCGGCGCGGGCTTTGCGAACGTCCAGCCGCATTCCGGCGCGCAGGCCAACGCGGCCGCCTTCATGGCGCTGATGCAGCCGGGCGACACCTTCATGGGACTGAACCTCGCGGCCGGCGGTCACCTGACCCACGGTTCGCCGGTCAACATGTCCGGCAAGTGGTTCAACGTGGTGCCGTATGGCGTGCGACGCGACGATCACCGCATCGACATGGACGAGGTGAGGCGGCTGGCGCAGGAGCACAAGCCGAAGGTGATCGTGGCGGGCGGCTCGGCCTATCCGCGCGTCATCGACTTCCGCGCCTTCCGGGAGATCGCGGACAGCGTCGGCGCCAGGCTGATGGTCGACATGGCGCACTTTGCCGGACTGGTCGCGGGCGGGGTGCACCCGAGCCCGGTGCCGCACGCCCATATCGTCACCTCGACCACGCACAAGACGCTGCGCGGCCCGCGCGGCGGCTTCATCCTGACCAGCGACGAGGACCTGGCGAAGAAGGTCAACTCGGCGGTCTTCCCGGGCCAGCAGGGCGGTCCGCTGATGCATGTGATCGCTGCCAAGGCCGTCGCGTTCGGCGAAGCGCTGCGACCATCGTTCAAGTCTTACGCGAAGAGTGTTGCGGATAACGCGAAGGCTTTGGCCGAAGTCCTTAAATCCAAAGGATTTGATATCGTTTCCGGGGGCACCGACACCCACCTCATGCTGGTCGATCTGCGGCCCAAGCGGCTGACCGGCAAGGTGGCCGACGCGGCGCTCGGGCGGGCCCACATCACCGTCAACAAGAACGGCATCCCGTTCGATCCGGAGAAGCCGACGGTGACGTCGGGGGTCCGGGTCGGAACCCCGGCCGGGACGTCGCGGGGCTTCGGCATCGCCGAGTTCCGTCATGTCGGGGAGCTGATCGCGGAGGTGCTCGATCCGCTGTCGCAGAAGGGCGTCGAGGCCGACGCCGCCGTCGAAGCCGGCGTTCGCGACAAGGTCAAGCGCCTGCTGTCGAGGTTCCCGATTTATCAGGATTGAAGACGTAGAAGAGGGGGACTCATGCGCTGCCCGAGCTGCGGGTCTCTCGATACCCAGGTCAAGGATTCCCGTCCGACGGAAGACTCCGCCGCGATCCGGCGCCGCCGCGTCTGCCTGACCTGCAATTTCCGCTTCACCACATTCGAGCGGGTGCAGCTTCGCGAGCTGATCGTGATCAAGCGCAACGGCCGCCGGGTGCCGTTCGATCGCGACAAGCTGATGCGCTCCCTCTCGATCGCGCTGCGCAAGCGGCCGGTCGAGCCCGAGCAGGTCGAGGAGATGGTGTCGAAAATCGTGCGCGAACTGGAGAGCCTGGGCGAGAGCGAGGTGTCGTCGGAGACGGTGGGCGAGACCGTGATGGAACACCTGCGCCATCTCGATGACGTCGCCTACGTCAGGTTTGCCTCCGTCTATCGCAACTTCCGCGAGCCGAAGGACTTCGAGAACGCGCTCGCCGAACTCACCGGCGATGAGGACCACGCGCCGCTGGCGGTGCCCCGGAAATGACCGAGCAGGACTCCGCAGCGGCCCCCGCAACCGGCGAAGCCGCGGCGACCGCCGCCGACGATGAGCGCTTCATGCGTCTGGCGCTCGCGCTCGGGCGGCGCGGGCTTGGCAACACCTGGCCCAATCCCGCGGTCGGCGCCGTGGTGGTGAAGGACGGCGTCATCCTCGGCCGTGGCTGGACGCGGCCCGGCGGCCGTCCCCACGCTGAAACCGAGGCGCTGAAACACGCCGGGCGCGCGGCGCGCGGGGCGACGCTGTACGCGACGCTGGAGCCGTGCTCGCACCAGGGCAAGACGCCGCCGTGCACCGACGCCATCATCCGGGCCGGGATCGTGCGCGTGGTGTCCGCGCTGGAGGATCCCAACCCCGAGGTGGCGGGACAGGGATACGCGCGGCTGCGCGAGCGCGGCATTGCGGTCGAGACCGGCCCTGGCACCGACGAGGCGCTCCGCGCGCACGCCGGCCACATCCGGCGCATGACCGCGGGGCGCCCGAACGTGCTGCTCAAGCTCGCCCTCTCGGCGGATGGCAAGGCGGGAGGGCCGGGCCGCAGGCCCGTCGCCATCACCGGACCGGCCGCGCGGGAGAAAGTGTTCCAGATGCGCGCCATGAGCGACGCGATCCTGGTCGGGGTCGGCACCGTGCTGTCCGACGATCCCGCGCTGACCTGCCGGCTCCCCGGGATGATGGAGCGCTCGCCGGTGCGCGTGCTGCTCGACACCCGGCTGCGGGTGCCGATCTCGTCCGGCGTGGTGGGCACGGCGGGGGAAACGCCGACCTGGATTTTCTGCGGGACCGGTGTGTCCGGCATTGCGGAAGAGGTGCTTCGCGCCAAGGGCTGCGAGGTGTTCAAGGTGGATGCGAGCGACGGCAGGCTCGATATCGAGCAGATCCTGAAGGTGCTGGCCGGGAAAGGCATCACGCGGCTGATGGTCGAGGGCGGCCCCACCGTTGCCACGTCGTTCGTGGCGGCCGATCTGGTGGACGAGGTCGCGCTGTTCCACGCGCCGCTCACCATCGGCCCCGACGGCGTCGATGCGCTGGACGGAATGCCACCCGGGGCACTCACCAATGGCATGCGCGCGCTCGGCAGCGAGGAGGTCGGGCCGGACCGGCTGGACCGGTACGAGCGGGCCTGACGGTGTTCACCGGCATCACCACCGACATCGGCGAGGTCCTGCAGGTCGAGCAGAAAGCCGAGGGCCTGCGCGGCATCCGGGTCGGCTGCGCCTACGATCCCGCCTCGATCGCGCTGGGCGCTTCAATCGCGTGCTCCGGCGTGTGCCTGACCGTGGTCGGCACCGGCCGGCAGGGCAACCGCTCGTGGTTCGCGGCCGATCTCGCGGCCGAAACGCTGAGCGTGACGACCGCAGGGCAATGGTCGGCGGGAACGCGGATCAATCTCGAACGCTCGCTGAAAGCCGGAGACGAGCTTGGCGGCCACATCGTGGCGGGTCACGCCGACGGCGTGGCGAGGCTCGTCTCGCGCGAAGAATTGCCGGACATGGCGAGGCTGACGTTCCGGGCGCCGGCGGACCTGATGCGGTTCGTGGCCCGGAAGGGATCGGTTGCGCTCGACGGCGTGTCGCTGACGGTCAACAGCGTCGATCGCGACAGCCTCTCGGTTCTGATCATCCCCCATACGCTGAAGGCGACGACGCTCGGTGCGCTGCAAGCCAGCGGCGACGTGAACATCGAGGTCGATCTGATGGCGCGCTATGCGGCCAGATTGATGGAGACCCGATAGCCGGCACCGCGGCCCTTGTTCGGCTCCGGCATGCTTGCTAGTGACGCGGCCTGAACAGTGAGGAACGGATGGCTGCACCAAAAAGAAAAACGACCAAGTCTGCCGCCACGGCCGCGCGGGTCCTGCTGGTCGAGGCGCGCTTCTACGACGCGATCTCGGACGCGTTGCTGGCGAGCGCCTCGAAGGCGCTGGACGATGCCGGTGCCGCCTGGGACAGCGTCGTCGTGCCGGGCGCGCTCGAAATCGTGCCAGCCATCGCGATTGCCGTCGAGGCGGCGGCACGCCAGAAGAAGCCGTATGACGCTGCCGTGGCTCTGGGTTGCGTGATCCAGGGGCAGACCTTTCATTTCGATATCGTGGCGATGCAGTCGGCGCGGGCGCTGATCGACTATTCGGTGACGAACCGCTTTCCGGTCGGAAACGGAATCCTGACCGTCGACACCGAGGAACAGGCCTGGGCGCGTGCGCGCATGACCGAAGGCGACAAGGGCGGCGACGCCGTGCGCGCCGCTCTCGCGCTGGTCCAGATCAAGCGCCAGCGCGCCAAGCGATAGATAGAAGATGGCAAAGCCCGAACCAGCCAGCCCCGAACGCCGCGCCAACAAGCGCGGTGCGGCGCGGCTCGCGGCGGTGCAGGCGCTCTATCAGATGGACGTGGCGTCGACGCCGCTGCACGACATCCTCGCGCAGTTCGAGAGCCACTGGATCGGCCGGGAGGTCGAGGGCGAGCAGTATCTCCCCGCCGAGGCCGCATTCTTCCGCGACGTGGTGAGCGGCGTGGTGGCCGAGCAGCGCAGGCTCGACCCGCTGATCGACGCTGCGCTCGCCCAGAAGTGGCCGCTCAAGCGCATCGAAACCATTCTGCGCGCCGTGCTGCGTGCCGGCTCGTACGAACTCGACCGGCGCAGCGACGTGCCCGCCCGCGTGATCGTGTCGGAATACGTCGACGTCGCCCACGCGTTCGTCGACAAGGACGAGACCGGCATGGTCAACGCCGTGCTCGACCAGCTCGCCCGCCGCTTGCGTGCGTCCGAGTTCGACCGCGCCGCGGGGTGATGCCGTGGCGCGACGAGCGGACAGCGGCGCCTCCCGAGAAGACCGTCTGATCGCGCGGCATTTTGCACCGATTGCGCGTTATCCCGGCGCGTGGGGACTGACTGACGACGCGGCGACGTACACGCCGCCTGCGGGACACGATCTTGTGGTCACTGCCGACGCGATCGTCGCCGGCGTGCACTTTCTGGCCGACGACAAGCCGGGCGACATCGCGCGCAAGGCGCTGCGCGTCAACCTGTCGGACCTCGCCGCCAAGGGGGCCGTGCCGGCGGGGTTCCTGCTTTCGCTCGCCATGCCCGGCAAGCTGGGCGCCGGCTGGCTGACGGCGTTCGCCCGCGCGCTTGGTGCCGATGCCAGGGCGTTTTCGTGTCCGCTGCTGGGCGGCGATACGGTGTCGACGCCGGGTCCGCTGATGGTTTCGGTGGCTGCGTTTGGGACATTGCCCGCCGGTTCGGCGGTGCGCCGTTCCGGGGCGCGGGTCGGCGACCATGTGTTCGTGACCGGAACGATCGGTGACGCGGCGCTCGGTCTGAAGCTGCGGCAGGGCGCAAAGCTCAGCCGCGGATTGAAGCTGTCGGCCGCGTTCCGCAAGCATCTGATACAGCGCTATCTCGCGCCGCAGCCGCGCAACGCGCTGGCATCCGCCGTGCGCCGGTACGCAACGGCCGCCATGGACGTGTCCGACGGCCTTGCCGGCGATCTCGCCAAGCTGTGCCGCGTGTCCGGGGTTGCAGCCGTGGTCGAGGTGGCGCGCATTCCGTTGTCCGCTGCGGCGGAACGAGCCGTCGAGGCCGATCCGGGGCTGCGCAGCACGCTTCTGTCCGGCGGCGACGATTACGAGATCCTGTGCACGGTGCGGCCGGCGCGGGTTGCGGCGTTTGCCGCGGCCGCGCGGGCCGCCGGTGTCCCGGTGACGGCGATCGGGCGCATCGTGCGTGGCAGCGGCGCGTCATTCCGCGGCCCGGACGGCAAGCCGGTCCGGTTCCGGAGGACCTCGTTCAGCCATTTTTGATGCCGGACCGCACGCTATAATGGCCCGGCAAGGGCAGGGGAGCTTCATGCACGACATCTCGTCCCGCGTCGCCGCCATCTCGGGCCACAAGCGCAGCCCGACCTTTCTCAAGCATCAGCGCTGGTATCCGACGATCTACGATCTGCGGAACGGCTCGCAAAAGCGCCTGCCGCACTTCGCGTTCGAATACGGCGACGGCGGCGCAGGCGCCGACACCGGCATCAGGCATAACTGGTCCGCGCTCGACGCGATCGAGATGGTGCCGCGTTACGGCGTCATGCCGGAGCTGCCGCCGGTCGGCGTCGAACTGTTTGGAAAGCGGTACACCGCGCCGCTTGGCGTCGCGCCGATGGGCAGTCCCATCGTGGTCTGGCCCGGCGCGGACAAGCTGTTCGCGGCGGCCGCGCAACGCGTCGGCGTGCCCTATACGCTGGGCTGCGCGGGCGGCGCCACCATCGAGGAGATCGCGAAGATCGCTCCCGATGTGTTCTGGTTCCAGCTCTACCGCTTCGCCAAGAACGATCACGCCATCGGGTACGACCTGATCAAGCGGGCCGACGCGGCCGGCGCGCATGTGCTGATGCTGACGCTCGACGTGCCGGTGCGCACCATCCGCGCCCGCGAGGTCAAGGTCGGGCTCGGCGGCGGCGGCAAGTTCAGGGCCGACTGGCGCATGGTGGCGGGCATGGTCAAATGTCCGGGTTGGGCGGTTGCGATGCTGCAGAACGGACAGCCGCGCTTCGCCAACATCCAGCCCTACGCCGGGCCGAACGCCAGCCTCAACGACACCATCAGCTTCGCGCGCAAGGAGATGGGCGGCGCGTTCTCCTGGGACGAGGTGGCGCGTTATCGCGACAAGTGGAAGCGGCCGCTGATCGTGAAGGGAATCCTGCATCCCGCCGATGCCGAGAAGGCGGTGTCGCTCGGCATCGACGGCATCCTGGTGTCGAACCACGGCGGCCGCCAGATCGAGGCGCTGCCGGCGCCGATCGACTGCGTGCCGGCGGTGGCCAAGGCGGTCGGCAGCAAGGCCACGATCCTGTTCGATTCCGGCGTGCGCAGCGGGACCGACGTCGCCCGCGCGCTGGCGGTCGGCGCCGACGCCGTGCTGGCCGGCAAGGCATTCCTGTGGAGCGTCGGTGCGCTCGGCTCGGATGGTCCGGGCCACGCGATCGACCTGTTCATCGACGAGTTGCAGTCCGCGCTCGGACAGGTCGGCGCGCATTCGCCGGCCGATGCGCGGAACGTGACCGTGCGGCACCCCGGCGCATACGACTTCGGCCGAAATCATCCCTGATCTGCGCTGACCGGTGTGGTGACCGGGCGGGCGCCCCGATAAAACGGCGCCCGCCGGGATTCATTCATGTCAGCCATCGCCGAAGCGCCAACCACACAATTCGACGACCGTCTCGCCCGCCGCAATGCCATCGTGCTTGCGGTGGCGCAGGCGCTGGCCGGCGGCAACAACACGGTGATCGTCGCCACGGCCGGCATCATCGGGCTCGCGCTCGCGCCCGACGAAAGTCTCGCCACGCTGCCGATCTCGGCCATGATGTTCGGTCTCTGGTTCGGCACCGTGCCGATGGGGCTGCTGTCGAGGACTTTCGGGCGGCGGTTCGCGCTGCAACTGGGCACCGCGTCCGGCGCGCTGTCCGGGCTGATCTGCTGCCTCGCCGTCATCCAGGGGTCGTTCGCGCTGCTGCTGGTCGGCACATTCGGATGCGGGTTCTACGCGGCGGGTCATATGTCCTACCGCTTTGCCTCCACCGACACCGCGACGGATGCCTACAAGCCGATCGCCATATCCTATGTCCTCGCCGGCGGCGTTCTCGCCGGTGTGATCGGGCCGCAGGTTGTCATCTTCACGAAGGATCTTTGGCAGCCGTACCTGTTCGCGGCGACGTTCATTGCGCAAGCCGTGCTGGCGGTGCTTGCCGGGCTTGTCCTTTCGAGGCTGAAGCTGCCGCCGCCGATGTCGCGGGCGCAGATCGATCGCGGCCGTCCGCTCCGCGAGATCGTCCGCAATCCACGGCTCGTCGTCGCCGTGTTCGTCGGCATATCGAGCTATGTCCTGATGAACCTGGTGATGACGGCGGCGCCGCTGGCCATGGTCGGCTGCGGGCATTCGGTCACCGATGCCACGCTCGGAATCCAGTGGCATGTGCTCGGCATGTACGCCCCGAGCTTCCTGACCGGCCCGCTGATCGTGCGGTACGGGGTGAACCGGATCATCGCGCTCGGCCTCGTGATGCTGCTGGCGTCCGCGATCGTCGGCATCGCAGGAATAAGCGTCATGCACTTCTGGGTCGCCCTGACTCTGCTCGGCGTCGGCTGGAACTTCGCGTTCATCGGCGCCACCACCGTGGTGGCGCGCAGCCACCGTCCGGAAGAGCGCACCAAGGTGCAGTCGCTGAACGATTTCCTGATCTTCGGGACGATGGCGTTCGGATCGCTGGCGTCGGGCGCGATCCTTGCGCTGTTCGGCTGGGTGACTGTCAACATCGTGATGTTGCCGCCGATCGCCATGGCAGCGGCATTGCTGTTGTGGCTGGTGATGCGCGAGCGGCGGCGGCCGGCCTGATCTGTCTGATACATGCCATCAGAGACAGGTGATTCACAGGGCGCCGTCATTGCGAGCGAAGCGAAGCAATCCGGGGGCGCGAACGCAGGGCTGGATCGCTTCGTCGCTTTCGCTCCTCGCGATGACGACGGCGTCACCGGTCTATGACTCCAGGTACTAACCTGCGCTGCAGTCCTTGATCCGGCCCTTCAACTGCGTCTCGCCGCCGGGGTGCGTGACCCGGGCGGCGTATTCCCCCCGATACCGGTCGAGGCCGTCGCCGCCCCTGGTGCGTTCGGCGAGGATCACGAGGTGGACACCGATCTTGCCGGCGTCCTCCGGGACGATGCCGATCCGCAATTCGCGCGCGAAGCTCCACTGGCCCGCGAGGCTGGCGGGTTCGATCTTGAATTCGGCTGCATCGAACTGGCCGCGCCGGCCCTTGAGCCTGATGGAGCCGCCGGTCAACTGGATCGCCGCGCCGGGGCCGCTGCCGATATTTCCGAGCAATTCAAAGCTGAGATTGCGGTCGTCCGCGTCGCAGGTGAGGCTCGCGGTTGCGGCGGCGGGAACCGCGGCGGTTCCCAGCAGCCCGCAGGCCAGCCATCCGCTTATCAGCCACAGGCGCATCGTCACCCCTCCAAAAACGGCAAATTGTCCGCAACCCGGCAGTGGGAGCAACCGGCCGGCCGATCCCAAGGGAAAACAGGGCCTCCGGCGGCCTGTCGGCGTTGCGTCCATCGCCGGATTTTGGCTATATCCGCGCCACTTTGGTCGACCGGCGCGCCGGATTCGACGCTTTTCCAGCCGGGCAGGGGCATTCTAACCGGCTCTCATCGATCGAGGACCTTATGACAGCTTTGGGTTTGATCATCGCGTGCGGCCTGCTCGCGATCGTATATGGCATCTGGGCCATCTGGTCGGTCATGCAGGCCGACGCCGGCAGCCCGCGGATGCAGGAAATTGCCGCGGCCGTGCGCGAGGGCGCGCAGGCCTACCTCAAGCGCCAGTACACCACCATCGGCATCGTCGGCGTGGTGATCTTCTTCCTGGTCGCCTGGCTGCTCGGCTGGCTGGTCGCGATCGGGTTCCTGGTCGGCGCCGTGCTGTCGGGCGCAGCCGGCTTCATCGGCATGAACGTGTCGGTCCGCGCCAACGTGCGCACCGCGCAGGCCGCGATCAGCTCGCTGGCCGGCGGCCTTGAGCTGGCGTTCAAGGCTGGTGCCATCACCGGCATGTTCGTTGCCGGTCTCGCCCTGCTGGGCGTCGCCGTGTACTACGCGGTGCTGACCGGTCCGCTCGGCCACGCGCCGAATTCGCGGACCGTGATCGACTCGCTGGTGGCGCTGGGCTTCGGCGCCTCGCTGATCTCGATCTTCGCGCGTCTCGGCGGCGGCATCTTCACCAAGGGCGCCGACGTGGGCGGCGACCTGGTCGGCAAGGTTGAAGCCGGCATTCCGGAGGACGATCCGCGCAATCCTGCGACGATCGCCGACAACGTCGGCGACAACGTCGGCGACTGCGCCGGCATGGCGGCCGATCTGTTCGAGACCTACGCAGTCACCGCGGTGGCGACCATGGTGCTGGCGGCCATCTTCTTCGTCGGCACGCCGCAACTCGGCAACATGATGCTGCTGCCGCTCGCGATCGGCGGCGTCTGCATCATCACCTCGGTGATCGGCACGTTCTTCGTCAAGCTCGGCGCCAGCCAGTCGATCATGGGCGCGCTGTACAAGGGCTTCATCGCGAGCGCGGTGCTGTCCGTGTTCGGCATCGCCGTCGTGTTCCACCTGCTGTTCGGCTTCAGTGTGCCGCTGAAGACCACCGCGGGGCTCACGTTCACCACCACCACGCTGTTCTGGTGCGGCATCATCGGTCTGGTCGTGACCGGCCTGATCATCTGGATCACCGAATACTACACCGGCACCGACTATCGCCCGGTGCAGTCGATCGCGGCGTCGTCGGTGACCGGCCACGGCACCAACATCATCCAGGGCCTGGCGATCTCGCTCGAGGCGACCGCGCTCCCCACCATCGTGATCGTGGCGGGCATTCTCTCCACCTACTCGCTGGCGGGGCTGTTCGGCACGGCGGTTGCGGTGGCCACGATGCTGGCGCTTGCCGGCATGGTGGTGGCGCTCGACGCGTTCGGTCCCGTGACCGACAACGCCGGCGGCATCGCCGAGATGTCGGGCCTGCCGAAGGAGGTGCGCAAGTCCACCGACGCGCTCGACGCGGTCGGCAACACCACGAAGGCGGTCACCAAGGGCTACGCGATCGGCTCCGCCGGTCTCGGCGCGCTGGTGCTGTTCGCGGCATACAACGAGGACCTCAAGTTCTTCATCGCGAACTCGCAGACCTACAAGTACTTCGCCGGCGTGCAACTCGACTTCTCGCTGGCCAATCCGTACGTGGTCGCGGGCCTGCTGATCGGCGGACTGCTGCCGTACCTGTTCGGCGCGATGGGCATGACGGCCGTGGGCCGTGCGGCCGGCGCGATCGTCGAGGAGGTGCGCCGCCAGTTCCGCGAGAAGCCCGGCATCATGCAGGGCAAGGACAAGCCCGACTACGGCCGGGCCGTCGACCTGCTCACCAAGGCGGCGATCAAGGAAATGATCATCCCGTCGCTGCTGCCGGTGCTGTCGCCGATCGTGGTCTACTACATCATCTACTTCGTGGCGGGCGGCGGAGCGGCCGGCAAGTCGGCCGGGTTCTCCGCGGTCGGCGCGATGCTGCTCGGCGTGATCGTGACCGGCCTGTTCGTCGCGATCTCGATGACCTCGGGCGGCGGCGCGTGGGACAACGCCAAGAAGTACATCGAAGACGGCCATTTCGGCGGCAAGGGCTCGGAAGCCCACAAGGCTGCGGTGACCGGTGACACGGTCGGCGATCCCTACAAGGATACGGCCGGCCCGGCGGTGAACCCGATGATCAAGATCACGAACATCGTGGCGCTGCTGCTGCTCGCCGTGCTCGCGCACTGACGATCGCGCGATCCTGAAAACGAGAAGAGCCCCGCGAAAGCGGGGCTCTTTGTTTTTGGGGCAGGGTTTTTGGCGAGGAACCGGTTCGGGCGTGAGCTATGCGCCTCGCCGGCGTCGCCTCAGTTCTGCATGCCGATGATCTTGAAGATATAGGTCAGGTAAGACATTTCACTGCCGCCGGTCGGCGTGGTCTTGCTGACGAAGTCGAACACCTTGCCGTCCTTGATGCCGTAATCGGCGAGCCGGGAGACGCGGCGCTCCTTGTCGAAATAGACCGCGATGACGCGCTGATCGACAACCTTCTGCGGCATGAACGCCGCCGCTTTCTCGGCGCGCTGCGAGATGTAGTAGAAGACCTCGCCGGTCACGGTCGCGACCGTCGAGGGTGTGCCCATCACGATCAGGACCTGTTCCTGGCTCGAACCGAGCGGGATCTGCTCAAGTGCCCCCTCGGGAACCACATAGCCGCGCTGGAAGGTCTGTTCGGTGACGCCGCATCCCGGCAGAGCGAGCGCGCAGGCAAGCGCAACCACCGCCGCGCCGGTGTTCCGGCGCAGAGAGGACCATGCCCCGATGCGGCTCACAAACGTCATGACGGTTCGATTACCCCCCAAAGTCCGCGATTGCAACGCGGCCGATCTGGCGATACGCCCCCAGCAGACCTAGAACAGATCAATCGAGACCAATCCAGACCGTCAATCCAGACCGTCAATCCAGACCAATCAAGACCAATCAAGAC
>CAZGSW010000012.1:0-13576 GCA_964528635.1 uncultured Rhodoplanes sp.
TTGCTGCGGCACGAGGGCGGCTATTCCAATCATCCGGACGATCCCGGCGGGCCCACCAAGTTCGGCATCACGATCGCCGACTATCGACGTTACGTGAAGGTTGACGCGACCGCCGCCGACGTGCGGGCGATGCAGCCGTCCGAGGCGACGCCGATCTACCGGCGCCACTACTGGGACGCGCTGCGCTGCGACAATCTGCCGGCCGGTGTCGACTACGCCGTATTCGATTACGGCGTGAACAGCGGCGTCGGACGCGCCGGCAAGGTGCTGCGGCGGCAACTGGGCCTGTCCGATGCGATGCACAAGGTCAGCGACGACGTGCTGCGTGCGGCCGCGCAGCGGGACGCCGCGCAACTCGTCGCGTCGGTGTGCGACGAGCGGCTCGCCTTCCTCAAGCGGCTGAAGACCTGGCCGGTGTTCGGCGCGGGCTGGAGCCGCCGTGTCTCCGAGGTCCGCGCCGAGGCGCTGCGGCTGGCCGGAGCGCAGCGCAGCCGCTCCGCCACCGGTGCGGCGGCGGGCGGCATCGTCGTGGCCGGCGGGACGCTGGCCCAGCAGGTTCATCAGCACGGTGCGCCGCCGGTCGCTGTCATGGCGGCGGTGCTGGTCACCGTGGTTCTGGCGGTGGCGTTCGTGTGGTGGCGCAGGCGGCGCACGCAACAGTAAGGAGCGGCCATATGACGCCGGACTGGAAAGACCTGGTGCAGACCGTGATCGGCCTCGGCGCTCCGGCGCTCGGTCTTGCGCTCGGCGGACCGCTTGGCGGCGCGGCCGGCCGCATTCTCGCCGACGCGCTCGGTGTCGCGGTGGCGGTGCCTGCGCAGGTGCAGACCGCGATCGCCGACCGCAGCGCCGATCCCCTGGCGCTTGCGGCCATGGCGCAGAAGGCGGAGAGCGAATGGCTCGAGGCGCTGGCCGAGGCCGGACGCGCGCAAGTCGCCGAAGTCGGCGCAACGCAGCGGGCGGAGATCGCCAGCGACGATCCGCTGCAACGCTGGTGGCGGCCGCTCTATGCGCTGGAACTGTCCATGCTGGAGTGCCCGGCCTTTGTCGCCACGCTGTTGCAGGCGCTATGGTCCGGACATCAGGTCGGCATCGCGGGCTTCGCCGAGCTTTCCGGACTGCTGATCGCATATTTCGGGGCACGGTTCGGCGTTCTCGGTGTTTATGTCAGTGGGCGCAGCCGCGAGAAGCAGGCTTGCTCGACCGGCTTGCCGGTTCCATCTGTGGTCAACGAAGTGTTGAAGTCGCTGGGCGGCAGGAAGTGATACAGCGTTCATGCAGGGTTCACCGGCCGATTCGTAGGACAGGTCATGCTTCCGATCCGCGCTCTCGTCGTCCTGCCGGTGCTGCTGGCCGCCGTTACGGCGTGGTCGCCGGCTTCGGCCCAGGAGCGCAGGTGCCTGTCCAAGGCGGAGCAGCGGGCCGCAATCGCCAGCGGACAGGCTCTGCCGCTTTCCACGGTGCTCCGTTCGGTCCGCCCGGTGCGGACCGCCAAGCACTCCCGCGGCGGGCGGGAGCTGATCAAGGCAAGTCTGTGTCGTGGGGAAAACGGCCTCGTCTATGTGCTGACAGTGCTCTCGCGTGATGGCAAAGTGACGCGCACGCGCGTCGAGGCGACCAGCGGCAAGGTGGTCGAGGCGCGCTGACCAGCCGGAGGCTTTCCATTGCGTCTCCTCGTGATCGAGGACGATCCCGATCTCAACCGCCAGCTCGCCACCGCGCTGACCGACGCCGGTTACGTGGTCGACCGCGCGTTCGACGGCGAGGAGGGGCAATACCTCGGCGAAACGGAACCTTACGACGCGGTGATCCTGGACATCGGGTTGCCCAAGCTCGACGGTATTTCGATACTGGAATCGTGGCGCCGCGCCGGCCGTGCGATGCCGGTGTTGATGCTGACCGCGCGCGACCGCTGGAGCGACAAGGTGCAGGGCTTCGACGCCGGCGCCGACGACTATGTCGCCAAGCCGTTCCACCTCGAAGAGGTGTTGGCGCGGATCCGCGCCCTGCTGCGGCGCTCGGCCGGCCACGCCAAGAGCGAACTGACCTGCGGTCCGGTGCGGCTCGATACCCGCACCGGCCGCGTCACGGTCGACGGCAACCCCGTCAAGCTGACCAGCCACGAATACCGGCTGCTGTCCTATCTCATGCATCACGCCGGCCGCGTGGTGTCGCGCACCGAACTGGTCGAGCATCTGTACGATCAGGACTTCGACCGCGACAGCAACACCATCGAGGTGTTCGTCGGGCGAATCCGCAAGAAGCTCGGCGTCGACATCATCCAGACGGTGCGCGGACTGGGCTATCTGCTGACGCCGCTCGATGCGCGCTAACTCTCTCGCGCTGCGCCTGTTCCTGTCGGCCACGGTGTGGACCGTGCTGATCCTGGTGGCGACCGGCTTCGTGCTGTCGTCGCTGTCGCGGCAGGCGGTCGAGCGCGCTTTCGACAGAAGGCTGAACGTCTATCTCAAGACGCTGATCGCCGACGTTGCGTCCCCCGAAATCTCCAACGAAAAGGCCGGCCAGTCGATCGGCGAGCCGATGTTCGATCTGCCGCTGTCCGGCTGGTACTGGCAGGTCACCGGCCTCGATGCCAAGAAGCCGGAGATCTATGCCTCCCGCTCGCTGTGGGACGGCGTGCTGCCGCGCCTGCAGGACCAGGGCGTGGTCCCCGGCGCCGACAGCACGCGCAAGAGCTACATCGCCGGACAGGAGGATCAGAAGCTGCGGCTGATCGAACGCGAGATCGATCTCGGCGACGAGGGCCGCTTTCTCGTGCAGGTCGCGGGCGACGCCACCGAGATCGACGACGAGATCGTGACGTTCGACCGCACCCTGATCATGACGTTCGCCGCGCTCACGCTGGTTCTGGTGGCGAGCACGCTGTTCCAGGTGCGGTTCGGCCTCGCGCCGCTGACGCGCATCTCGGAAAGTCTGGCGGCGATCCGCTCCGGCTCCGCGGAGCGTCTCGAAGGATCGTTCCCGGTGGAGATCGCGCCGCTGGCGCGCGAAACCAACGCGCTGCTCGACTCCAACCGCGAAATCGTGGAGCGCGCGCGCACCCATGTCGGAAACCTTGCGCACGCGCTCAAGACTCCGCTGTCGGTGATGATGAACGAGGCGGCGGCGCGGCCCGACGACGCTCTCGCCGCCAAGGTGTCGGAGCAGACCGGCATCATGCGCGATCAGGTGTCGCGGCATCTGGAGCGGGCGCGGCTGGCTGCCCGCGTCGCCGTGGTCGGCACCGTCACCGACGTGGTGCCGGTGGTGCATTCGCTGGTCCGCACCATGGAAAAGACGCACCACCGCAAGGATCTGGCGGTCGATCTCGACATGCCGCGCGAGGCGCGGTTTCGCGGCGAACGGCAGGACCTGGAGGAGATGGTCGGCAACCTGGTCGACAACGCCTTCAAGTGGTCGAGCGGACGGGTCGGCATCGAGGTCGGGCTGGAGCAGCCGGCTCCGGGACGGCGTGTGGTGCGCATCATGGTCGACGACGACGGGCCGGGGCTGACGCCGTCCGAGCGTGAGCAGGTTGCCCGCCGCGGCCGTCGGCTGGACGAGACCAAGCCGGGTTCGGGTCTTGGCCTTTCGATCGTGGTCGAACTGGCCGGGCTGTACGGCGGCGCGCTCAACCTCGGCAACGCGCCGATCGGCGGGCTGCGGGCGGAGCTGGTGCTGCCGGCGGCGGGGTAGGTGCGGAGTTAACCAAAGGCTGGCGACTCGATCGCAACTCTGCCAGCCTGGCAGGACTGGCGCGGTGCGGGGCCGAAGGCCGCAGATGCGACCGAAGTTTCGCCCCAATCCTTGCTCTCTATGTGAGCCATCCCCGCGACGGCGGGAACCGCGGTGGGCCGCCGGACGGCGAGGGGGAACCGATGCATTGCAGGATTTTCTGTGTCGCGCTGCTCGGCCTGTCGGTGGCCGCGTGCGCCGGCGGCGGTGGCGGGTATCCGGGCCAGCAGGCCGGCCCCCGTGAAGGTGTCGGCACGTTTGCGGGCGCCCTGACCGGTGCCGCGATCGGCTCGCAGTTCGGCGGCGGAACCGGCGAGAGGGTCGGCGCAGCGCTGGCGGGCGCGGCCATCGGTGGCCTGATCGGCAACCGGATCGGTGCCGCGCTCGACGACGAGGACAAGCAGCGCGCCTACGAAGCCCAGATGCAGGCGCTGGAGCAGGGGCCCTCGGGCGCTCCGGTCGCCTGGCGCAATCCGGACTCCGGCCGCTACGGCTCGATCGTTCCCGGCCCGGCGTATGACCAGCGCGGCATGAGGTGCCGGCAGTACACCCACACCATCTATATCGACGGCCGGCCGCAGTCGGCGCGCGGCTCCGCCTGCCGCAATCCCGACGGAAGCTGGACCCCGGTCGGGTGAGCCCGATCTTCTGAGCCGGCAACAACCGGCCGAATTCGGCGGGCGGCGCAACGCCGCCCGTTTTCGTATCGGCGCAGCGGTGGCACATTGACCGCCGCATGATGCCCGATCCGCCCGTGCGGCGCTTTCGACTCGCCGCCACCGTCGCCCTCTATTCGGTGGGCTTTGCGGTGCTTGCCTGGCCCTGGCTGTCGGGCCGCGTCACCATCCCCTGGGACGCCAAGTCGAACACCTTCCCCAATCTCGCTTTCCTTGCCCGCTCGCTGGCCTCCGGTCAGTGGCCGTTCTGGACGCCCAACGTCTACGCCGGCTGGCCGCAGATCGCCGACCCGCAGTCGGTGATCTTCTCTCCGTTCCACGTCCTGCTCGCCGTGTTCGATCCGGCGCCGAGCTTCACCGCCGCCGACGCCGTGGCGTTCGCGCTGGTGTTCGTGGGCGGGCTTGGCGTCATCCTGATGTTCCGGCAGCGCAACTGGCACGAGGCCGGCGCCGTGGTCGCGGCGCTGGCGTTCGCGTTCGGCGGATCCAACGCATCGCGATTGCAGCACATGGGGTTGCTGGAAAGCGCGTGCTGGCTGCCGCTCGCACTGTTCCTGCTGATGCGTGCGCTCGATCGCGGTTCGTGGAGCTGGGGCCTTGCGGCGGGGCTTGCCGCAGGGCTGGTCGCAATTGGCCGCGATCAGGTCTCGTTGCTCGGACTTTACGTGCTCGCGGGCTACACGCTGTGGCACTGGCTTGCGGGCGCAGGCATCGGCGCGCGCATCAAGGCAAGCGTGAAACCGCTTGCGGCCGGCGCATTCACCGGCACGCTGGTGATCGCGCTGCCGCTCGTTCTGACCGCGATGCTGGCGGCGGAGTCGAACCGCCCGGAGATCGGTTACGAGATCGCGGCTCGCGGCTCGCTGCATCCCGCCGACCTGCTGATGCTGGTGTTCGCCGACCTGTTCGGCGCGGCCGATCCGAACGTGCCGTACTGGGGGCCGCCGAGCTTTCCGTGGCACGAGGCGTTCGGCTCGACCGACCTCTACCACGCCCAGAACATCGGCCAGCTCTACGCCGGCATGCTGGTGCCGGTGGCGCTGATCGGCTTTGGGCTGCTGCGCGGCTTCCTGTGGGCGCGTGAGATCCGGTTCTTCACCGTCGCGCTTCTGCTCACGCTGCTCTATGGGCTCGGTAAGTACACGCCGGCCTTCCAGGCGATGTATGAAGTCCTGCCTGGCGTCTCGCTTTACCGCCGGCCCGCCGATGCAACGTTTCCGTTCGGCCTGATGCTTGCGATCTGCGCGGGCTATTGCGTGCACCGCTGGCTGATCGATCTCGAACCGGCGGGGCGGCCGTGGCAGCAGCGGGTCGTCGGCATGGTCGGGCTCGCGCTGATCGCGGCTGCCGTGGCTCTCGCCATCCGGATCGGGCCGTGGCGCGAGGCGCTGTGGCCGCTCGGTTTCGGCGTGGTGACGGCGCTCGCCGCCATCGGCGCGCTGCGGCTGGCGTACCGGCTGCACGCGCGGCACGCGCTGATGGCCGCGGCCGTGCTCGGCGCGTTCATGACGGCCGATCTCGCCTTCAACAACGCGCCGCATGAATCCAACGCGCTGCCGCCGTCGCATTACGACGCGCTGCGGGCGGATACGCAGAACGAAACGGTCGCGCTGCTGAGGTCGAAGCTCGCGGCGGCGCCGGAGCGGCGCGACCGCGTCGAGATGGTCGGCATCGGCTACCACTGGCCGAACCTCGGGCTGGTGCACGACTTCGACCATCTGTTCGGTCACAACCCGCTGCGGCTTCGCGGGTTCGCGCAGGCGACCGACGTGGCCGACACGGTCGCGGTGCCCGATCAGCGGCCGTTCTCGCGGTTGCTGCCCGCGTACAACGCGCCGCTCGAAAACCTGTTCGGCGTGCGCTACGTCGCGACCGGCGTTCCTGCCGAGCAGATCGACAAGTCGCTCAAGCCGGGCGACCTCGTGCCGATCGCACGGACGAAGGACGCATACGTCTACGAGAACCCGCACGCGCTGCCGCGTGTCATGCTGGCCGGCGACTGGCGGCTTGCCGACTTTGACGCGATGCTGCGGGAGGGCGCCTGGCCGCAGTTCGACCCGCGCACCACCGTGCTGCTGGATCGCGCGCCGCGGCCGGCGTTCCCGCCGGTCGCGGTGTCCGGCAATGCGAGGATCGTGACCTACACCAACACGGAGATCGTGATCGAGACCGATGCGCCGGGCAGCGCCATGCTGGTGCTCAACGACGTCTGGCATCCGTGGTGGCGCGCCACCGTGGACGGCGCGCCTGCGGAAATCCTTCGCGCGAACCTTCTGTTCCGCGCGGTCGCCGTGCCGCCGGGCAAGCACATCGTGCGGTTCACGTTTCACCCGATCGAAGGCGCGCTTGCGCAACTCCGGCAGAAGATCAGCGCGCTGTGGCGCTGAAATTGCGGAACACCATGTCGGGCGCGCTGGTGTTGTGCTTCGACGGCGACAGCCGTCCGGCCCACAGCTCTGCGACGCTTTCCTTGCCGAAGCCCATCGCCGGGGACTGCGACCACGACTGCGCACCCTTGCCGCGCCAGCCGATCCAGGCCACGTCGGAATTGCCCTCGGTGACGAACATGGACCGCAGCGCCGCGAACGGCCGCTCCGCCGCGACGGGGTGTGACAGCGACACGTCGAGCACGATGCGTTCCTGATCGAGCTTGTCGAGGCGGAGCGTCGCGCTGCCGCCGCGCACGAAATTCAACGTGAAGGTTCGCGTCGCCGGGTCGAAAACGATGTCCCTGATGTCGACGAACGGACGACCTTCCACTTCCACGGGGCCGATCAGGAACGACGAGCCGTAGGCGCTCCAGCGCAGGTTCTGCGGCGGCAGCGGTCGCGCCCGCCAGTAGCCGTCGGCGGGGTAGAGGACGAGCACCTCTTCGGCGCGCTCCTGGTGGCGCGTCCACACCTGCAGCAGATGGAAACCGGTCTCGGTGCGGTTGCCGACCCGCACCGGCACCTGGTTGGGCCGCCAGAAGCTCGGGAAGGTCAGCCCGACGAGTTGCCATTCCTCGGTTTCGTAGATGGTGAGGCGGCGCTTCTCGAACTTGAAGGCCGGGTCGCTCGACATGTCGCAGCTTGTGAAGTCCGGCGCCCAGCGGTCGACCACGATGCTGCCGATATAGGCCGGATGCACGGCCTCGACGGTGAAGCGGCGGGTTTCGCCGGACTGCAGCTTGACGTAGACGTTGTCCTTTTCGGCGCACAGCGTCGGCTCGCTGGCGTTGATCGCCTCGACCGCAAGCCGGTCCGCGGCGCGAAGCGGGATGCATGCAAGCGCGAGGATCGCCAGCGCCGCAGCGCCTTCAAGCACGCGTCGCATAGAGGTCCCCCGAGTTCGCGGCATGCGGCAGCCCGTCGAGCCAGCGTACGATGTCGGCCGCGTCGCGCCAATCGCCGAGCTGCTGGCTCTCGCCGATGGCGCCGTTGAAGCGCGTCATGCCGAGCGTGGCGCAGCGCTCCACGCAGGCGCGCGCCACGTCGCGCTGGATGGTGGTGAATTCGAACGACAGCGCGGCGACCGGCCGCGTCAAGCCGGCCAGTGCCTCGGCCTCGAAGCCCTCGACGTCGATCTTGATGAAGGCGGGCGTGCCGTGCTTTGCAATCAAGGCATCGAGCGTGGTGAGCGGCACCTCGATTTCCTTGTCCCAGACCTGGCCCTCCCAGCCGGAGGCGCCGTCCGCGGCGCGAATGAAGGCGTCCGACGCGCTCGATATGGTCGGATTGTCGACGTTGATCCGGAGCCGGATGGTGCCGGTGCTGCGCCCGGCTGCAACGCGCTCGATGGTGACGTTGCGGTCGCGGCCGTACAGCGCCTTCAGCGTCAGCGCGAGCGCCGGCTGCGGCTCCACCGCGACGACGCGCGCGCCGAGCCGCCGGAAAGAGCCGACGCGGTCGCCGACATGGGCTCCGACGTCGAAGGCGAGATCGCCCGGCTTGACGAACTGCCCGTACAGCCGGTCCATCGCCGTCGCATGGCTTCGCCGGCCGTAATAAGTGCCGAGCGACCGGAGCACGCCGCGCGCGGTGCGGAGCGTTTCCAGCACGGCTTAGCCCGCGCGCCGCACGGCGGCGGCATTGACCGCCGGCAGCGACAGCGCAGCCAGCGCGGCGGGCGGCGAGGTTTCTTCGGGCAGGCGGCCCAGGCCGAGGCGCGCCAGCGCCGCGCCCACGGAAGGGTAGGCGGTCACGACCGCGAGCGGGATCGACACCAGCGGACCGCCGGCGAGCAGCAGCGCATAGGGAATGGCGCCCGGATGCGTGGCGGCCAGCACGCCGATGCATGCCGCGCCGATCAGCGTGTGCGGCCAGAACTGCGACCATGCCACCGGCCACGGTACGGTGTGGTCGTCGCGCATCTGTCCGATCCAGCCGATCACACGGCCGAACGGCAAACCGGCCAGAAACAGCGTGTGGCAGACCCACAGGATCGGCGACAGCAGAATAAAGAATGCGGTCTCGGTGATAACGCTGGCGAGAAAGCGCACCGTGCCGCCGAATGCGCGGCGCAGCGCCGGGCGGGTCAGCACGTCGAGTACGGTCGCGATCTTCGGTGCGAACCACATCACCAGCATGATGACGAGCAGCGCGATACCAGACTCCGGCCGTATGAAATCCGCCGGTGTGGGCGAGAGCGCGACGGCGAGCGTGCCGAACACCAGCATGCCGATCCAGGCCGGCGAGCTGACGAACATCAGCATCGCGAAC
Source organism: uncultured Rhodoplanes sp. (assembly GCA_964528635.1). GTDB lineage: Bacteria > Pseudomonadota > Alphaproteobacteria > Rhizobiales > Xanthobacteraceae > Z2-YC6860. The sequence goes on from CAZGSW010000012.1 coordinate 9,113, forward strand.
GCAAGCTGGAACCGGCCGACCGGCTTCAATCCGGGCCGGAACAGAAAGAAGCCGTACTGCAGCGTGCCCTGGCACCAGCGCTGGTCGCGGCGGATGAATTCGATCAGCGTCGGCGGGTTCTCCTCCCAGCCGAGGTCTTCTTCCGGCAGCACGCGCACGTCGTAGCCGGCGCGGCGCATCAGCGCCGCCTCGATCTGGTCGTGGCTCAGCACGTGGCCGCCGAGCACGCCGCCTTCCGGCAGCTTCTCGATGTGGCAGTGCGCCAGGAACGGCGCGATCCGGATCACCGCGTTGTGGCCCCAGTACGGGCCGCAGTCGGCCTGCCACCACGCGCTGCCGATCGTCCATGATCGCATCCCGAGCCGCATGCCGAACTGGAAGATACGGGCGAACGCGCTGGTCGAGGGCAGGCCGACCACCAGGCCCTGCAATATGCCGATGCGCGGGTTGGCCTGCGCGATCCGCACCATCCGCAGGATCGCCGCCGCGGTCATGAAGCTGTCGGTGTCGAGCGTGACGGCAAGCTCGTGGCGGTCGCCCCAGCGTTCGCAGAAATCCCAGAAGTTGCCGGCTTTGAAGCCGACGTTCTCCAGCCGCCGGCGGTAGGTGACCGGGATGGTGCCGCGCCACTTCTGCTCCAGCGAGGCGAACTGCTTCTCTTCCAGTTCGGCGACGCTGCGCTGGTTGGTGTCGCTCAGCACATAAAGATGAAAGCGGTTCGCCATCCCGGCGGCATCGATCTCGCGCAGCATGGTGTCGAGATTGCGGATCACGCGGTCGGGCGGCTCGTTGCGCACGAAGATGGCGATGGCGGTGGAAACCGTGACCGGATCGTCGGGTCCGACGCTGCGCACCGCCGGCAGCACGGCCGCCACCGGGTCGGCGGAGAACCGCATCACCAGGAAACCGATGGTGGCGTTCCAGAAGCCGATCACCGACCAGGGCAGGGTGCAGGCCAGCATCAGCAGGATCACGGCGTCGAGCGCGCCGAAGCCGCCAGCCGACAGGGCATGGGCGGCGAGCGTCAGAATGGCCGCGATGGTGACCAGCACGAGCGCCGAAAACAACACCCGGCGTCCGAAAATTGTCTTTTCGGAACCGTCAGTTAGGTCGATTTCCGGGGTCGTCCGTTGCAGCACGCCGTAGGGATTTCCGTGTATCCAGGCCGCGCGCAGGATATAGCGGGGCTGCGGGAGCAAAGTCCATTATCAAGGAGCAGGTGTGGCGGACGGGGAGGAGATGGCGCAGGCGTTGTGGTACGCGGCGCCGGGCCGGGCGGAACTCCGCGGCGAGTCCCTGGGGCCGCCGGGGGATGGCGCAGTCCGTGTCCGCACGCTCCATACCGCGCTCAGCCGCGGCACCGAGGCGCTGGTATTCAGGGGCGGTGTGCCGGAAAGCGAATATGGCCGCATGCGCGCTCCTTATATGAGCGGCGAATTCCCGTTCCCGGTGAAGTACGGCTACGCCAACGTGGGCCGGGTCGAGGCGGGACCGGCGGATCTGGCCGGCCGGGCGGTCTTTGCTCTTTATCCTCACCAGAGCCTGTTCGACGTGCCCGCGACTGCCGTGCTGCCGCTGCCCGATGCCGTACCGCCCTCCCGCGGCGTGCTGGGCGCCAACATGGAAACCGCGCTCAACGCGGTTTGGGACGTCGAACCGGGCCGTTTCCAGACCGTGGCGGTGGTGGGCGCCGGCGTCCTTGGCGCGCTGGCAGGCTATCTGTTCAGCCGTCTTACCGGGGCCGATGTGACGCTGGTGGACATCGAGCCGAAACGGGCGGAAATCGCGCGCGCGCTGTCGCTGAAGTTTGCGTTGCCCGACGCAGCCCCGGCGGACCGCGACCTCGTGGTGCACACCAGCGCTTCGGCTCCCGGCCTGAAAACCGCGCTGAGCCTCGCCGGCGACGAGGCGACCGTGCTGGAATTGTCCTGGTACGGCGCGGGCGACGTGCCGGTGCCGCTGGGCGGTGCGTTCCACAGCCGGCGGCTGCGGCTGATCTCAAGCCAGGTCGGCAAGGTTGCGCCCTCGCATCGGGCGACCTGGACCCACCGGCAGAGGCTCGCGGCGGCGCTCGAGCTTCTGGCCGACGACCGGCTCGACGTGCTGCTGGCCCCGCCGGTCCGGTTTGCCGATCTGCCGTCGTGCCTGCCGGACATTCTCGCGCCGGGCAGCGGCGTGCTATGCCAGCGCATCGATTACACCTGACGGGAGCCGCGCTTGTACGCCGTTGAAGTCCGCGACCACATCATGATCGCCCATTCGTTCCGCGGCGCCGTGTTCGGCCCGGCGCAGGCGCTGCACGGCGCCACCTTCGTGATCGATGCGTGCTTCATCGCCGAGACGCTTGATGAAAACAGCATCGTGATCGACATCGGCCGCGCCCATGAGGCGCTCAAGGCCGTGCTCGGTCCGCTCAACTACAAGAACCTCGACGACGTGCCGGAGTTCAAGGGCAAGAACACCACCACCGAATTCCTGGCCCGCCACATCTTCGATCGGCTTGCGGCGGACGCGCGAGCCGATCGCCTCGGCCGTCCGGGACGCGATCTCAAGGCGATCCGCGTCACCATTTCGGAATCGCATGTGGCGCGCGCCTGGTACGAGGCCAGCCTGTGGTGAGACGCGTCGCGTTCGCCGTGCCCGGCGATCTTGCGGCGCCGACCGGCGGCTACGCCTACGACCGGCGCATGATCGCGGAATTGCAGAATCTCGGCTGGCAGGTCGACGTGGTCGAACTTGGCGACGGATTTCCGCGGCCGAGCAAAGCGCAGAAGGGATTTGCCGCGCAGGCGCTGGCCGCGGTGCCGGGCAGCCATCCGGTGATGGTCGACGGGCTTGCGCTCGGCGTGCTGCCGGAAGCGGCGATGGCCGTGCGCGCGAGACGGCCGCTGGTGGCGCTGGTGCACCATCCGCTGGCGATCGAAACCGGCCTGTCCGCGGCCGACTCGCTGGCGATGCGGCAGAGCGAGCGTGCCGCGCTGGCCTGCGCGAGTGCGGTCATTGTCACCAGCGCACCGACCGGCCGGCTGCTCGAAGCCGATTACGGCGTGCCGCCGGAGCGCATTGCGGTGGCGCGGCCCGGCACCGACCGCGGACATGTGCGAGGTCGGACGGACGATCCCGCAGTCCAACTGCTGTCGATCGGCTCGCTGGTCGAGCGCAAGGGCTTCGACGTGCTGATCGCCGCGCTGGCCACACTAAAGGAGCTGCCGTGGCGGCTTCGTATTGCGGGCGACCGCACGCGAAATCCGGCGGTGGCCGCGCGCGTCGATGCCGACATCGCGCGCCACGGCCTCGGCGAGCGTGTCGAGGTGCTCGGTGCGGTCAGCGACGAGCGGATCGTCGAGCTTTATGCGACCTCCGACCTGTTCGTGCTGGCGTCGCGGTTCGAGGGCTACGGCATGGCGTACGCCGAAGCGGTCGCGCACGGCCTGCCGGTGATCGGCACCACCGGCGGTGCGACTCCCGAAACCGTGCCACGAGGCGCCGGAATCCTGGTGCCACCCGACAACGTGCCGGAACTGGCGGCGGCGCTTCGGCAACTCGTCGCTGATCCAACGGCGCGCGGTTCCATGGCGGACGCGGCGCGGGCCTCGGCCGCGGTGCTGCCCGGCTGGAGCGACTCCGCAAAGATCCTCGCCGCGGCCATCGAGCGTTCAGCATGAGCGGCTTCTCCGCAGACTGGCTCGCGCTTCGGGAGCCGTACGATCGCCGCGCCCGCAACGCCGATGTGCTCGACGCGGTGGTGACCGCGTTTGCCTCCCATGTCTCGCTCAACGTGGCCGATATCGGCTGCGGCACCGGTTCGACCTTTCGCGCGGTGGCGCCGCGGCTGCCGGCGAGCCAGCGCTGGCGTCTCTACGACAACGACCTCAGCCTGCTGGCACGCGCCGCGTCCGCATCCAACGTCACCACGGTGCCGCTCGATCTCGCACGCGATCTCGAAGGCGCGCTCGATGGGCCGGTCGATCTGGTGACCACGTCTGCACTGCTCGATCTGGTCTCGGGAGAGTGGCTGGATCGCTTCGCCACCGAAGTGGCGGCGCGTCATCTGCCGGTCTACGCGGCGCTGACCTACGATGGCCGCGTCGTGATCGAACCGTCCGATCCGACCGACCGTCGTGTGATCGAGGCGGTGAACCGCCACCAGCGCACCGACAAGGGCTTCGGTCCGGCACTCGGCCCGACCGCCGCGCAGGCTGCGATCCGGCGCTTCGAGGAGCTTGGTTATGCGGTGGAGCAGGGCCAGTCCGACTGGGTGTTTGAGCCGCAGGACGGTGGAATCCAGATCCAGACGCTGACGGGCTGGGCTTCCGCGGCCCGCGAGGTCGGAAGCGTGCTCGCCGCCGAGCTTCTCACCTGGCTGGAGCGGCGTCAGGATTTCATCGCCGCCGGACGCTCGACCATCAGGGTCGGTCACGTCGATTTTTTTGCGCGTCCCACCGGCCGGCGCTGAGCCGACAG
>CAZGSW010000012.1:13676-16510 GCA_964528635.1 uncultured Rhodoplanes sp.
ATCACGATCCGCCGGGCGCCGTCGTTCGCGAACAGCCGGGCGGTGTCCGGCAGCCGCCGGTTGGGGTCGAGCACCACACGCGCCGGGCTTGGTCCGGCCACCCTGCGGACCGTGAGTTGCGGGTCGTCCGCCAGTGCCGTCCCGACCCCGACCAGGACGGCATCGACCAGCGCCCGCAGCCTGTGCAGGTGATCGAGCCCGGCCGGGCCGTTGATGTAGTGGGAATGGCCGGTTGGGGTGGCGATCCGGCCGTCCAGCGACTGGCCGGTCTGGGCGACCACGGTCAGCCCGTCCGGCCCGGCAGTCCGCAGGGGTCCGAAAATTTCCTGCCATGGTGAAGGCAAGAGGGCTGTTCCGTTTCGGAACCGTTCAGGAAAGCCTTGCCATGATCGGGCGTGGTTTTGGGTCGGCTCGCTCACCGGGAATCCATGTCCTGTCTGGGTTCACTGCCCTTGGGAAGGTCGCCTTAAAGCCCCACAAATGCCTGAAAACACAGGAACCTTTGGGCGTTACAATAGCTTGTTAGGGGACGTCGGGGGAATGGAAGGTTCCACACCGGCGATCTATGATCATCCCATCAAGTGGGGCAGGGAGTACTACTGAGTGAGTACCGTTAGGGGCGACTTCAATACTGTTTTGTTTGGCACCAGCGAAAACGTCGGAGTTGGACGCGGACTTGCCGAGTTCCGCGCCGGCAGGCCGGTGCTGATGGCCAACGGCGAGACATTGCTGACATTGCCGGTTGAAGGTCTCGACAACGTCCGGCTCATGGCGTTCCGCGAGCTGTGCAGACCGATGCTGCCGCGGCTCGTCATCACCTCGCGCCGCGCCCGTTCGCTCGGCATCGACGCCGACGAACCGATCGCGCTGGAACTCACACCGGAGATCGACGCGCACAAGATCCTCGCGCTGGTCGCAGACGCCAAGGCCAACCACGCTTTCATTCCGGAACCGGCCGGCAGCGCGGCGAGTGCCGCGATCGATCTGGTGAAGCTCGCGCAGGTGTTGCCTGCGGTGCTGGTGGCAGACACCACGCCGGAGCGGGCCGCTGCGTTCGATCCACCGATCGTGACCGTCGAGGCTCGCGCTGTGGCGCGGTTCCGCGACCAGCTCAACGAATCGCTGCAGATCGCAGGCGATGCGCATGTTCCGCTCGACAGCAATGTGCGCACGCGCTTCGTGGTGTTCCGCGACCAGTTCGGCGACGATCCCGTCGCGGTGATCGTCGGCACGCCGGACTTTTCGAAGCCGGTTCCCGTTCGCATCCACTCGGCGTGCCTGACCGGCGATGTGTTCGGTTCGCGGCGGTGCGATTGCGGCGATCAGCTTCAACTGGCGCTGCGTCGTCTGCAGGAAGAGGGCGGCGGTATCATTCTGTATCTCGCCCAGGAAGGCCGCGGCGTCGGCCTTGCCAACAAGATGCGGACCTACAAGCTGCAGGACGGCGGTCTCGACACTGTCGATGCCAATACCACGCTCGGCTTCGACGACGACGAGCGCGAGTATGGCGTCGCGGTCCGCATGCTGCAGATGCTGGGGTGCACCCGCGTGGTGCTGCTCACCAACAATCCGGCCAAGCTCGATGGCCTCGCCAAGGCCGGCATCGAGATCGCCGGCCGGATGCCGCTCGAGACGCCGATCAACGCGGACAACCACCGTTACATGGCGGCCAAGGCGGAGCGGGCGGGGCATCAGCTCAATCACTTGCTTTCCGCGTTCGGCGAGTCCAAGGAACTGGAGCAGAAGTCGCCTCCGCTCGCGCCCTGATCGCGGCGCGAGGGGGGAGGCAATCCGGGGGGAGCGATGGCCGCGTCCGGGGCGCACACGCCCCCGATCCAGTACACGGCAACGGCGCGGACCCTGCACTGGCTGACCGCTGCGCTGGTGCTGCCGATGATTCCTGCCGGCATCGCCATGGCCAACGTCGACCTCGGCAAGGCTGCCTTCATCTACGATCTGCACCGCTCGATCGGTGTGCTGTTACTGCCGATCCTGCTGCTGCGGTTGTGGTATCGCCTGAACCACCCGCCGCCGCCGTTGCCATCCGATCTTCCCGCGGTCCAGCGGCTTGCCGCCCATGCCACCCACTGGCTGCTCTACGCGATGCTGCTCGCGCAGTGCGTGGTCGGATGGATCGCCACCTCCGCCTATCCGGCCCGGGTCAATTTCTTCTGGCTGGTCGAACTGCCGCTGATCTGGTGGGAGGACCGCGCGCTGTCGGAGCGTTTGTTCACGGTGCATCTCTGGCTCGGTCTCATGATCGCGGCGCTCCTGTGCGCTCACATCGGCGCGGCGCTGTTTCACCATTTCGTCCGCAAGGATGACATCCTGCTCCGTATGGTCGGCCGCTGAGGCATGGCTGGCCGGGACCGCACGATCGCCAGCCTGCGCGACACCGACGCGCCGCTTGCGGCCCGCTCGGTGCTGTGCCTGCCGCTCGGATCGACCGAGCAGCACGGGCCGCATCTGCCGCTCGACACCGACACGGTGATTGCGGAGGCGCTGACCGCGCGCATCGTCGCGCGCTGGTGCGATGCCTACGACCTCTGGCAACTGCCGGTGCAGAAAATCGGCCTGTCGCGCGAGCATGCCTGGGCGCCAGGCACGGCATCGCATTCGATCGCCGGGATGACGGCGATGCTGCGCGACACGGCCCGCGAGATCGCGGCGACACCGGTGCGGAACCTGCTGATCGTCAACGGGCATGGCGGCAACCGCGGCATTCTGGAGGCGGCGGGCTACGAACTTGCCGGCGATTTCGGTCTCAACGTCTGCGCTCTGCATCTCGGCGCATTGATCAGCCCGGTGCCCGAGCATGGCCTGCCGGAAATTCA
>CAZGSW010000012.1:16610-36775 GCA_964528635.1 uncultured Rhodoplanes sp.
GAGGCGGCCGGTCCCGTGCTCGCGCGGTTGATCGAGAACGCCGGTCTGCCGCGGGTTCGTCCGGGGTAACGCCGCCGTTGCCGTCCCGCTCGTCCCTAACGATGCGTTAACGCGACCGCGCTACGGTCGGCTGTCTCTAGTTGGGGTGTGGTGCCTGCATGGCCGGCTTGGGTCAGGCGGCGGTCGAGCGCTTGCGTCAGTTTCTCCGGGAGCTCAGCCCCGGTTCACGTGCTTTGCTGGTTGCAGAGCTCGAACGCGCCATGCTGCGCGGCGACGACATGGCGGGCGCCGAACTCGTGCTGTCCGAGTTGCGGCGTAGTGTGCGGGAAAGCCAATCGACCGCGCCGCGCATCAGCGACGAGGCGCGCCTGTTCTTTCGTCCGATCGAGCCGTTCATCGTCGACGACGCGTCCGACCACAAGCATCGCGGGCGGATCGCGCGTTCGGCCATAGAGCCGATCTGGAACTGGATAACGACCGGCCCCATGCACAGCGACGCCCGCGCCTATGCGATGCGGTTCGATGCGGCGCGAGCGTCCGGCGACGAGGAGCAAGCCGAGCAGGCGGCCCGCGATTTCCAGGCGATCGTGGTCAAGAATCTGCAGCAGATCTTCTCGACCCAGAAGAAGGACGACAAGGCTCAGCGCAGGATCGCCGCGCATCTCGGTACGCCGCGCGCGCTGGAGGACATGAAGACCCTGATGGGCGTGCTGGACGCACGGGACGCACTGGCGGCGCTGGGCGGAGATCTGCCCGGACATATCAAGACGCTGAGTGGCGCCTCGCTCGACAACGTGAAGTCGCAGATCGATTCCCGGCTAAGCTCGCATCCCGACGCGTTCCTGTACGCCCTGATCATGGTGATGAACCGGCTTGCCGCCGCGTGGCAGTTGATCCGTCTGGCGACCAAGGCCGCGGGCAGCGACGCCAAGGCCCGTATCGAGGAGACGCCCTACTCGGCATCCATCAACATCGTGCTGACGGAGATCGCCCGGCTCGTCAGCGAACTGGGCTCCGATCTCAAGAGTGGACGCGGAGTTGCCGTCGCGGCGCTGCTCAAGGACATCCATGATGCGGTCCGCGGTCTGCGTTCGGAACTCGATCTGTCGGGCGACACGCCGTGGGCGCGTCAACTGGCCGCGATCCGGGCGGACATCTCCAGGCTGCTGACGGACGAGATCAACCTTATATCCGGCCGGGTGCGGCGGCTGATGCGGCAGCGGCCCGCGCGGGAGGTCGCACCGGGCTCGACGCTCGATCCGGATGAGGTGGCCGAGGTCGAATCGCTGGTGGGATTCGTCATGGCGTGCCGCAACTACGCCGGCGAACTCGCCATCAACGAGGTGACGCAGCGCACCTTCTCGGAGCTTCAGCAGTGCCTCGATGTCGGCACCAGGATTCTGCTCGATGCGCTGCGCGGCTGCAGCGAGGCGGAGCGTCCTTTCCGGCAATCGCAACTCGACGCCGCGGTGCGGTTCTGCGCCAGGATATTCGGCGAGGAGTACGCCGCCGTGCTGAACAAGGCCGCGGGTGTCGCAAGCCAGGGCGAGCGCAAGGAAGCCCGCGCCTAAGTCGCGGTTTTTTCCGGCACTTTTGCCGGTTGCAGGGCCTCGGCGGGCGTGGTGTAAGACCTGCTCCATGACCCTCTGGTTCGTACTGGCGCTGATGACGGCCGCTGCCGTTTTTGCCGTGCTTTGGCCGTTGCGTCAGGGCGTCAGGCCGGCGGCGGGAAGCGACGTCGAGGTCTATCGGGACCAACTGGCCGAGATCGACCGCGACCGCGCCGCCGGATTGATTGGCGAGCGGGAGTCCGAAGCGGCGCGGGTCGAGGTATCGCGCCGTCTGCTGGCGGCGGCGGACCATGCCGAACCCGCCGTTGCAGGCGGCGCGGCCTGGCGCCGCCGTGCCGCCGCGCTGTCCGGACTGGTTCTGCTGCCTGCGGGCGCCACCGCCCTTTACCTGGCGATTGGATCGCCCGGCGTTCCCAGTCTGGCGGAATCCTCACTGCGCGCGGCCGAGGAGCACAACGCGATCCAGGCCATGGTCAGCCGGGTGGAAAGCTATCTCGCCACCAATCCGGACGACAGCCGCGGATGGGAGGTGGTTGCGCCGGTGTACATGCGGCTCGGCCGGTTCCAGGACGCGATCAAGGCGCGCCGCAACGTGCTGCGGCTTCTGGGCGCCAACGCCGGGCGCGAAGCCGATCTCGGCGAGGCGTTGACCGGCGCCGCAAACGGCGTCGTCACCGCGGAAGCCAAGGCTGCGTTCGAGCGCGCGCTCCAGCACGACAAGGACGACGTGCGTGCCCGCTATTTCATGGGCCTTGCGGCGGAGCAGGATGGCCGCACCGGCGAAGCCGCCGCGGTCTGGCGCAAGCTCCTGGCCGAAGCTCCCGCCGGCGCATCGTGGAGCGACTTCGTGCGCCAGTCGCTGGCGCGGGTCGAGACGGCGGCACCGGCCGCGCCCGCTGCGAAAGGCCCGACGGCCGCCGACATGGCGGCCGCTGGCGAGTTGTCCGAGCAGCAGCGCACGGAGATGGTCCGCGGCATGGTCGATCGGCTCGCCGAGCGGCTGACGCAAGAGCCCGGCGATGTCGAAGGCTGGCTGCGGCTGGTCCGCTCGTATGTGGTCATGGGCGAGCAGGACAGGGCCGAACAGGCCGCGCGCGATGCGCGCCGCGCTCTTGCCTCCGAGCCGGACAAGGTTCGCCGGGTGGACGAACTGGCCAACCGCCTCGGCCTGAAGATCTGACGGAGTGGATCGTGACGCGCAGGCAAAGACGGCTGGTGCTGATCGGCAGCGGACTTGGCGTGCTGGCGCTGGCCGCCGCGCTGGTGCTCAACGCCTTCCAGGACTCGATCGTCTTCTTCAACTCGCCAACCGACGTGATCGAGAAGAAAATCACCGCAGGCTCCCGCATCAGGCTGGGAGGGCTGGTGGCGCCGGGCACGCTGGTGCGAGGCGAGGACCTCAACGTGCGGTTCGACATCACCGACGGTAAGAGCTCCATCAAGGTGGCGTACAAGGGCATCCTGCCGGACCTGTTCCGCGAAGGACAGGGCGTGATCGCCGAAGGCCGCATCGAGGATGAAAATTCGTTCCGTGCCGACACGGTGCTCGCCAAGCACGACGAGACCTACATGCCCAAGGAGGTGGCGGATGCGCTGAAGCGGCAGGGCCACTGGAAAGACGACTACGACAAGAAGAAGTAGCATCGCGGAATGGACGGACCGAAGCCATGATCGCAGAGATCGGACATTACGCGCTGGTGCTGGCGTTCGGCCTTGCAATCATCCAGGGCCTTGTGCCGCTGGTCGGCGCGCGCCTGCGCGATCCGTCGCTCATGGCAGTGGCGGGGCCGACCGCGCTCGGCCAGTTCATGTTCCTTGCGATCGCCTTCGCCGCGCTGACGGCGAGCTACGTGCAGTCCGACTTCTCGGTCGTTAACGTGTTCGAGAACTCCCATTCGGCGAAGCCGCTGCTCTACAAGATCACCGGTGTGTGGGGAAACCACGAAGGCTCGATGCTGCTGTGGGTGCTGATCCTCGGCCTGTTCGGCGCACTGGTGGCGGCGTTCGGCGGCAATCTGCCCGCTACGCTCAAGGCGAACGTGCTCGCCGTGCAGTCGTGGATCGCCGCGGCCTTCACCGCCTTCATTCTCGGCACGTCCAATCCGTTCCTGCGCATCGTCGGTGGCCCGCTGGAGGGCCGTGACCTCAACCCGATCCTGCAGGACATCGGGCTCGCGGTGCATCCGCCGCTGCTCTACGTCGGCTATGTCGGGCTTTCGATCTCGTTCTCGTTTGCCGTCGCGGCGCTGGTCGAAGGGCGCATCGACGCGGCATGGGCGCGCTGGGTTCGGCCGTGGACGCTGGCCGCCTGGATGTTCCTCACGCTGGGGGTCGCGATGGGCTCGTACTGGGCCTATTACGAACTCGGCTGGGGCGGCTGGTGGTTCTGGGATCCGGTCGAGAACGCCTCGCTGATGCCGTGGCTGGCGGCGACCGCGCTGCTGCACTCCGCGGTGGTGATGGAGAAGCGCAACGCACTGAAAGTCTGGACGGTGCTGCTGGCGATCCTGGCGTTCTCGCTATCGCTGATCGGCACCTTCCTGGTGCGCTCCGGCGTTCTCACCTCGGTTCACACCTTCGCCAGCGATCCGACCCGCGGCGTGTTCATTCTGCTGATCCTCATCGTGTTCATCGGCGGCAGTCTGGCGCTCTACGCCTGGCGTGCGCCGATGCTCAAGCAGGGCGGGCTGTTCGCGCCGATCTCGCGCGAGGGCGCGCTGGTGTTCAACAACCTGTTCCTGACGGCCGCCTGTGCGACGGTGTTCGTCGGCACGCTCTACCCGCTCGCACTGGAGGCGATGACCGGCGAGAAGATCTCGGTCGGCGCGCCGTTCTTCAATCTGACGTTCGGGCCGCTGTTCGTGCCGATCCTGCTCGCCATGCCGTTCGGGCCGCTGCTCGCGTGGAAGCGGGGCGACGCGCTCGCGGCCGCGCAGCGTCTGATCGGCGCCGCAGCGATCGCGCTGGTCGCGCTGGCCGTGACGTTCGCGATGGCAGGCGGCGGTCCTGTGCTGGCGCCGTTCGGAGTAGGGCTTGCGGTGTTTGTCATGGTGGGCGCGGTGGTGGATCTGGTGGAGCGCACCGCCGTAATGCGGGTTGCGCCGGCGGTCGCCTGGTCGCGGGCGCGCGGTCTGCCCCGTTCGGTCTGGGGCACGGCCATCGCACATTTCGGGGTCGGCATGACGCTGCTCGGCGTGGTGGCCGAAACCACCTGGAACACCGAGCGCATCGTATCGATGCGTCCGAAGGACACCGTCACCATCAACTCCTACGATCTGAGTTTCGACGGCCTGTTCTCGCGCGATGGACCGAACTACCGGCAGGTCCAGGCCCGCTTCACGGTGCGCCGCGGCGGCTCCGTGGTCGCCACCATGGAGCCGTCCAAACGCACGTTCGAGGCGCGTCAAACCTCGACGACCGAAGCCGCGCTGCTGTCGCGGGGCGCCAGCCAGCTCTACATTTCGCTCGGCGACGTCAATGCGGACGGCTCGGTCTCGGTCCGCATCTATGACAAGCCGCTGGTTCTTTTGATCTGGCTTGGCGCGGTGGTGATGGTGATCGGCGGTGGGCTGTCCTTGACCGACCGGCGGCTGCGCGTCGGTGCGCCGAAGCCCGCGCGTCGGCGCGGCACCTTGCAGCCCGCGGAGTGACAGCGATGCGGGCGCTGCGTGCGGTGATGGTCGTGCTGGCGCTGGCCGCCAATTCACCGGCGGTTGCCGTGCAGCCCGGCGAGATGCTGGCCGACCCGGTGCTCGAAGCCCGGGCTCGCGCGCTGTCCAAGGAATTGCGCTGCATGGTGTGCCAGAATCAGTCGATCGATGATTCCGACGCGCCGCTCGCCCGCGATCTGCGCGTGCTGGTGCGCGAGCGTCTGACTGCGGGCGACAGCGACACTGAAGTGATCGACTATCTGACCGGCCGCTACGGCGAATTCGTCCTGCTGCGGCCGCGGCTGTCATGGGCCACGTTGCTGCTCTGGCTGGCGCCGCTGATTGCGCTCGGTGCCGGGATCGCCGGAGTGGTCGTGACGCTGCGCCGGCGCAACTCTCTGGCCGTCGGGGCGGCGAGCGAACCGCAGCTTTCCGCCGCCGAACAGGCCCGCCTCGCAGAGTTGCTGGACCGGCCGCCCGGCAGCGGTCAAAAAGGGGCATAAGCCTCTGGTTTGTCTGGATAAAACCCGTATCCACACATTACAAAAGTTTAATTCTGCCGCCACTCACCGGTAAGGCGGCAACCCCCATCTTCGACATCAACGGGTGCGAGGGCACCCCATTGAAAGTCCGTTGAGGCGGAGAGAAGGAACAATGACTGCATCCAAGAAAACAGGCGTCCTTTCGGTACGCCGTCTGGCCCTGCTGGCCACCACGGTCGCGGGGCTCAGCGCCGGTGCCTACTTTGTCGCGCCGGGCCTGACGTTCAATACGCCGGCCGCTCTCGCTCAGAACCTTTCGCACGAAGCGCGCACGGTCGCGACGCCGGTCGGCTTCGCCGACATCGTCGAAAAGGTGAGGCCTGCGGTGATCTCGGTTCGCGTCAAGGCAGAATCCGAGCCGCAGCTCACGCTGAACCGGGAACTGCCGTTCCCGAAGGGCTCTTCCATGGAGCAGTTCTTCCGGCGCTTCGGCATGCCCGATGGCACTCCCAACCGGCCGCGCGGCCGCAACTTCGTCAGCGGCCAGGGCTCCGGCTTCCTGATTTCGGCTGACGGCTACGCCGTTACCAACAACCACGTCGTCGAGAAAGCCGACACCGTCGAAGTCGCCTTCGATAACGGCAAGACCTACAAGGCGAAGGTGATCGGCACCGATCCGCGCACCGACCTCGCGCTGATCAAGATCGACGGCGACAACTTCCCGTTCGTCAACCTATCCGAGAAGCAGCCGCGGGTCGGCGACTGGGTGCTGGCGGTCGGCAATCCGTTCGGCCTTGGCGGCACCGTCACCGCCGGCATCGTGTCCGCACGCGGACGCGACATCGGCGCGGGTCCTTACGACGACTTCATCCAGATCGACGCTCCGGTCAACAAGGGTAACTCGGGCGGTCCGACGTTCGACGTGAGCGGCGCCGTGATCGGCGTCAACACCGCGATCTATTCGCCGTCCGGCGGCTCGGTCGGTATCGCCTTCGCGATCCCCGCCGAAACGGTGAAGACCGTCGTCGCCCAGCTCAAGGAGCGCGGCAAGGTTTCGCGCGGATGGATCGGCGTTCAGATCCAGCCGGTCACCAAGGAGATCGGTGAAAGCCTCGGTCTGAAGTCCAACGAGGGTGCGCTGGTCGCAGAGCCCCAGAAGGGCAGCCCGGCGGTCAAGGCCGGCATCGAGGCCGGTGACGTGATCGTCTCGGTGGACGACGAGCGTGTGAAGGATGCCCGCGAGCTGTCGCGCCGCATCGGCAGCCTGGCGCCCGGCTCCAAGATCAAGCTCGGCGTGATCCGCGACAGCAAGGAGCGCACCATGGAGCTGACGCTCGGCGAGTTGCCGAACCAGCAGGAGGCGCGCGCCCAGGGCTCGCGCGGCGACCGTGACTATGACCGCAACGACCGTCGCCGCGACCGTGGCGAGCGCGATGCCGATGGCCCGCGCCTCGGCCTGTCGCTCGCGCCGGGCGGCGACGAGCCCGGTGTCGTGATCGCGGACATCGATCCGAACGGACCGGCCGCCGATTTCGGCTTCCGTCCCGGCGACGTGATCCTCGATGTGGCCGGCAAGTCGGTTTCCACGCCGGCTGAGGTCCGCCGTGCGCTGGCCGATGCCCGGACCGACGGCAAGCGCAGCATTCTCATGCGGGTGAAGTCGGAGCGCGGCACGCGTTTCGTCGCCATCCCGCTGGCCCGCGCCTGAGCCGCGGCATGTGAGTGGCAAGCGTCGGGCCCGGAGACGAACCGATGATTGTTCGTACATCCAGGCCCACGCCAGAAATGGGAGCGTCCCGTCGGCATTCGTCGCCCCCGCCGGCGGAGCGCACCCGGGGGGCGGACCATGTGTCCGTCCCCACCTCAACCGAGCCTCGTCCCCCGGCATTCGTCGCCCCCGCCGGGATCGGGGCAGGTCGGGGGGCGGCGGAGCAATCCGCCGTCCCCCGGAGTGCTTCGGGTGTTTCGGCGGGAAATCGGGTAGACAATCGGGTAGACTTGGCTTCCGTTGACCGGACCGCCATGCGCCTGCTCATTGTCGAAGACGATCGCGATGCTGCCGATTACATCGCCCGGGCCTTCCGGGAGGTCGGTCATGTGGCCGACCAGGCGGCGGACGGCGAGGAGGGGCTCGCCCTGGCGCTGGAGCGCGACTACGACGTCCTGGTGGTCGACCGCATGCTGCCGAAGCGCGACGGGCTGTCGCTGATCGGTGAGCTTCGCCAGAAGGACATCAACACTCCGATCCTGATCCTGTCGGCGCTGGGCCAGGTCGACGACCGCGTGAAGGGCCTTCGCGCCGGCGGCGACGACTATCTCACCAAGCCCTATGCATTCTCCGAGCTGCTCGCCCGGGTCGAGGTGCTGGCGCGCCGCCGCGGCGGCCGCGGCGAGGAGACGGTGTACCGCGTCGGCGGTCTGGAACTCGACCGGTTGTCGCACCGGGTGCAGCGCGGCGATCAAGAGATCGACCTGCAGCCCCGCGAGTTCCGACTGCTCGAATACCTGATGAAGCACGCCGGTCAGGTGGTCACGCGGACCATGCTGCTGGAGAATGTGTGGGACTACCATTTCGATCCGCAGACCAACGTGATCGACGTGCACATTTCGCGCCTGCGTTCCAAGATCGACAAGGGATTTTCCCAGCCGCTGCTGCATACCATCCGCGGCGCCGGATACATGATCCGTGACGCAAAGTGATGCGGCCATTCCCCGCCCCGGCGGGGCGGACCTGAATGAAGTTGTCGTTGCGCCCGAGGCCCGGGCCGGCCGGCAATGGCGATTGCGTTGGCCCCGCATGTCGGGGCTTGGCAATCTGTTCCGAACCACGGCCTTCAAGCTGACGCTGGTCTATCTGACCGTGTTCGCCCTGTTTGCCGCTTCGCTGCTGGCCTACTTTGCCTTCAACACCCGCCGGCTCGTGACCGAGCAGATCACCCGCACCGTCAACGCGGAGATCACGGGCCTGTCCGAGCAGTACAACCTGGGCGGCATCCGGCGGCTGGTGCTGATCGTCGATGCGCGGGCCCGCCGGCCCGGCTCCAGCCTCTACCTCGTCACGACGTTCACCGGCGAAGGACTGGCCGGCAACGTCGGCTCGCTGGCCGAAGGGGTGATGAGCAATCCGGGCTGGGCGGAGACGGTCTATCGCCGGCTCGACGACCCGGACGGCACCGAGCATCACGCCCTCGTCCGGGTGTTCCAGCTTCCCGGCGGCTATCGCCTGCTGGTCGGGCGCGATCTGGAGGAGCGCGAGCGGCTGTACGACATCGTGGTCTCGGCCGGGCAGTGGTCGATCGCGCTGGTGATCGTGCTGGGCCTGGCCGGCGGCTTCTTCGTCGCGCGTCGCGTGCTGCGCCGCGTCGACGCCATGACCGAGACATCGCGGATCATCATGGCCGGCAACCTGTCGGGCCGGCTGCCTGTCGACGCCACCAACGACGAGCTCGACCGCCTGGCCGTGAACCTGAACGCGATGCTTGGCCGCATCGAGGCGCTGATGCGCGGGTTCAGGGAGGTTTCCGACAACATCGCCCACGATCTCAAGACGCCGCTGACGCGGCTGCGCAACCGCGCCGAGGAGGCGCTGCGGATCAGCCGGAGCGAGAGCGACTACCGCACGGCGCTGGAAGCGACGATCGAGGAATCCGACGAGCTGATCCGCACCTTCAACGCGCTGCTCATGATCGCGCGCGCGGAGTCGGGCGGCGACAGCACCCAGATGACGGATTTCGACGCGGCGGATGCGGTGCGCGGGGTCGGCGAACTCTACGATCCGCTGGCCGACGAGAAAGGCATTGCGCTCACCGTGGACGCACCCGTCGCGGTGCCGCTGTTCGGCAGCCGCGAACTGGTCACCCAGGCGCTCGCCAATCTGCTGGACAACGCCATCAAGTATTCCGCGCGGCCCGAGGAAGGCGCGACAACCAGGCCGGCCATCGTCGTCAGCGCGCGGCAGGACGGCGATACGGCGGTCCTCACCGTTGCAGACAACGGGCCGGGCATTGCTCCCGCCGATCGCGGCAGGGTGGTGGAGCGTTTCGTGCGGCTGGAGCCCAGCCGGTCGGAGCCGGGTTCCGGGCTCGGTCTCAGCCTGGTGTCGGCTGTTGCCCAGTTGCACGGCGGCGCACTCAGTCTGGAGGACAATGCACCCGGCCTGCGGGCCTCGCTGCTGATCCCGCGCTCAAGACGCCCGTTGCCCGCACCATCGCCGCCGGACGACTGATCCGGCTCCCAATTCCCGGTGGCTTGCGCTAACTGTGCTTCATGAAGCGAGCGGTGAAGCGCACAGCCAGGCCCGTTGCACCACCGGCGGCAACGCTGGCCTCGCGCGTGGCGACGGCGCCAAGGCTTGCCGATGCCAAGGCGAGCCGGGCGAAGCTCGACGGCTGGCTGTCCGGGATCGCCCGCTCGGCGGACGGCAAGGCGCTCAAGCGCCTTGTGTCCGACTTTGCCAGGGTCGAGGCGCTGCTGACCGGGATTGCGGACGGCTCGCCGTTCCTGTGGGACCTGATCGAGAGCGATCCGGCGCGGCTGCTCCGCATCCTCGGCGCCGAGCCCGATCTCCACCTTGCGGCACTGTTGGAGAAGGCCGGCCGCGCCATCCCCGCCGCGAAGGACGAGGCCGTGGCGATGCGCGCGCTGCGCAAGCTCAAGGCGGAGGCGGCGCTGCTGATCGCGCTCGCCGACATCGGCGGCGTCTGGCCGACCATGCGCACGACTCGCGCGCTCACCGACCTTGCGGATACGGCCGTCGCCGCCGCGACCGGCTTCCTGCTTCGCGAGGCGATGCGGCAGGGCCGCTTCAAGCCGCCCGACGCGGACAGGCCCGAAGACGGCTCCGGCTACATCGTGCTGGCAATGGGCAAGATGGGCGCATGCGAGCTGAACTATTCAAGCGACATCGACCTGATCGTCTTCTACGACCCGGAGGTGGACGCTCTGCCGGACGCCGGGCAGGCCGCGGCGTTCTACGTGCGGATCACCCGCGGACTGGTCAAGCTGCTGCAGGAGCGCACGGCCGACGGCTATGTCTTCCGCGTCGATCTGCGCCTGCGCCCGGATCCCGCGTCGACACAGGCCGCCGTCTCGATTCCGGCCGCGCTCAATTACTACGGCAGCGTCGGCCAGAACTGGGAGCGTGCCGCCATGATCAAGGCGCGCCCTTGCGCCGGCGATATCGCGGCAGGCGAGGCGTTCCTGCGAGAGCTGTCGCCGTTCATCTGGCGAAAATATCTCGATTATGCCGCGGTCGCCGACGTCGAGGCGATGAAGCAGCAGATTCATGCCTATCGCGGTCACGAGGACATTGCGGTCGAGGGGCACAACATCAAGCTCGGCCGCGGCGGTATCCGCGAAATCGAATTCTTCGCCCAGACCCAGCAACTCATTGCCGGCGGCCGGCATCCGCAGCTCCGTGGACGCGAAACACTGGCGACACTGGAAACCCTGGTGGAGGGCGGCTGGATCGACCGCGGCACCCGCGACGACCTGGAGAAGGCGTATCTGTTTCTTCGCACCGTCGAGCATCGCCTTCAGATGGTGGCCGACGACCAGACCCACACGCTGCCTGCCGATCGCGAATCGATGGAGCGGTTTGTCCGCTTCGCCGGCTACAAGAGCCGCGACGCGTTCGCCGAGGTTCTGCTCGGCCACATGAAGAACGTGCAGGCCGCGTATTCCCAGTTGTTCGAGGAGCACGGAACGCGGCCAAGCCAGGTGGCACTGTCGTTCCCCGAAAAGGCGGATGCCCGCGAGACGCTGGACCGGCTCGGCGAGATGGGGTTCCAGAAGCCGCTGGAGACCTCCGCCACCGTGCGCCGCTGGCTCTCCGGCAGCTACGCGTCGCTGAAAGGCGAGTTCGCGCGGCGGCAGTTTGCCGAGCTTGTGCCGATTCTGGTCGAACGGCTGTCGCGGTCGGAAAGCCCGGATGCCACGCTGCTCGCCTTCGACAGGTTCGTGTCCGGGCTGCACAACGGCGGCCGGCTGTTCGCACTGCTCAACCAGCACCCCGATCTGATCTCGCTGGTCGCGCTGGTGCTGGGAACGGCGCCGCGGCTGGCCGATATTCTCGCCCTGTACCCGCAGGCCATCGATGCGCTGCTGGAGCCCAGTTTCTTTGGCGCGCTGCCCGATGAGGCGAATCTCGCCGCCGGACTGAAGCGGTCGATCGGCGAGTCGGCTTCATATGAAGACCTGCTCGACAGGCTTCGCATGTTCGCGCAGGAGCAGATGTTCCTGGTCGGGGCGCGGATCCTGTCCGGGACCGTGTCGGCTGAGCAGGCCGGCGAGGCCTTCGCGCGGCTGGCCGACGTGGTGATCCGCGAACTGCACCGCAGCGTCGAGGATACGTTCGTCAAGCAGCACGGTCGCATCCGCGGACAGGCGACCGCACTGGTGGCGCTGGGCAAGCTCGGTGGCCGCGAGATGACGGCCACGTCAGACCTCGACCTGATCATCGTCTACGACTTCGACGGGGAGAATCCGCAGTCCAGCGGGCCGCGGCCGCTCTATGGCGCGCAGTATTTCGCACGACTGACCCAGCGCTTCATCAGCGCCCTTTCGGCGCAGACCAATTACGGCGCGCTCTACAACGTGGACATGCGGCTGCGGCCGTCAGGCCGCGCCGGGCCGGTTGCCACGAGCCTCGAGGCGTTTGCCGGCTACCAGGATTCCGAAGCGTGGACCTGGGAGCACATGGCCCTGACGCGGGCCCGCGTGGTCTCCGCGACACCGGGATTCGCCCGGAAGGTCGAGGACGTGATCCGCAAGGTGCTGGTGCGCCGGCGCGACGCCGCGGTCATTGCCGAGGACGTGGCAGACATGCGCGGCGCCATCGCTACCGAGAAAGGGGAGGGCGAGCGCTGGGATCTCAAGTATGCAGCGGGAGGGTTGGTGGACATCGAGTTCATCGCCCAGCACCTGCAACTGGTCCACGCGGCGAAGCATCCGGAGGTTCTCGATACCACGACGGTGCGAGTGCTCGACAAGGCCTGGCGGGCCGGTGTGCTGTCCGCTGAAGACGCAGACGTGCTGCGGCCGGCCGCCGCGCTCTATCACAATCTGACCCAGATCCTGCGGCTGTCCCTGCCCGGTCCTTTCGATCCCAAGACGGCGGGCGCGGGCCTGCTGACGCTGCTGTCGCGCGCGGCCGACCTGCCGAACTTCAACACGCTCAACGCACACCTTGCGGAGACGCAGATCAAGGTTCGCGAGAGCTTCGGCCGGATCGTCGGCCGCATGCCCGGCGGCGGGAAAGGCTAGCGCACGATCCCGAAAAGCGGGAGCCGGCTTTCGAAAAGGATCACCCTCAAACAAGGAGCTGAAGCGGGATGACGATTCAAGGTCAAATCGTCCCGCTTCAGGCCGGCACGGCGGCGCGCTTCTCCACGCTCTCGAGGAGCGAGGCGCGCCGCACGTAAGCCTTGTGCGCAACCGGATCGTCCATGGTGCGGCGGAGCTGATCGAAATCGCGCTGCCGCGCGTTCGGGTCCTTCTCTTCGAGCCGCTTCTTGTTGGCGATGGTCTGCTGCTGCACGAATTCCACGTTGAGCGGCCGGCGATGGCGGTCGTACTCGTCGAGCACGCCTTCCGGGCGCTCCTTGCGGATCACCTCGCCAAGCAGGCCGGTCAGCTCCATCGCGTCGTGGATGCCGAAGTTCAGACCAAGCCCGCCGAGCGGATTGTTGACGTGGGCGCTGTCGCCGGCAAGGAACACGCGGCCCTTGCGAAAGCTTGCGGCGATGCGCTGGTGCACGTTGTAGAGGTTGCGATGCACGATCGGGTATTCGCCCTGCTTGGGCAGGAAGCGCTGCAGCCGCGCCTCCGTGGCCTCGGGGTTCATCAGCTCCGCTTCGGACTGTTCGGGCTTCGTGGCCGACAGCACGCGCCATAGCGGCCCGTCGCCGTCGCCGCTGACCTTGAACACGGAAAACCAGTCGTCGGGATCGGACAGGTAGTTCCGTGTGCAGCCGGGAAACAGCGGACCGAGATCCAGCGAGGTGGTCAGGATCAGGAAGCGTTCCGGATGGGTATAGCCTTCGAAGTCGATGCCGAGCGCCTTGCGCACGGTCGACCGCCCGCCGTCGCAGCCGATCAGATAGCTGCCTGACACCGTGCGGATGCCGTCCGCATTCTCCACGGTGATGTCGACGCCATCGGTGCGCTGCGTCAGCCCGGTGACGCGGGTCGAGAACTCCATCCGGGCATGTGCGAATTGCCGCAGCCGGGCAATCGCCATGGCCGCCAGCTTGTGCTGCTCGCATTGCACGGCGAACGGGTAGGGCGTCTCGTCCTTCAACCGGCCGAAGTCGAACTCGGCAACGATCTTGCGGCTGCTGCGGTCCCAGATGCGGAACAAAGGCTCGATGAGGCCCTGCTCGATGACCTCGTCCACCATATCCAGCGTGGCCAGCATTTCGAGCGTGGCGGCATGCGTGGTGGCGGCGCGCGGCATGTCCATGACGCGCGGTTCGGCCTCGTAGACGTGGACTGGCAGGCCCTGGCGGGCCAGCGCCAGCGCGGTGATGAATCCAACCGGACCGCCACCGGCGACGAGAATGGGCTGTATCGATGTCATGCGCGATTAGACCACGGCCATTCGCCGGGGGCTACTCCTGGATGCGGTGCGGCTGTGTCGTATAAGGGTGCACCTTTTTCAGAAATGCAGGATGTCATGGCCCCGACCACCGAACCACAATTGTTGACCGTGGCGCCCGGCGTTTACGCCTGGATCGGCGCCGGAGGCGATTCCAACGCGGGCGCCATCGACACGCCGGACGGCCTTCTGGTGATCGACGCCCAGCAGTATCCGCGGCTGGCCCGGCAGTTTCGCGACGCGCTCCACAAGGAGACCGGCGGCAAGCCGCTGCGCATGCTGATCGACACGCACTGTCACCTCGACCACACCCACGGCAACGTGGTGTTCGAGGATCTTCCGATCCTGGCACACGAGAAGACGCTGACGGCGATGAACGCGGCGCTCGGTCCGCGGACCGGGCCACGCTGGGAGGTCACCGACTTCCCGACCAAGCTGCGCATGCTGTTCGGCCAGAACATCATGGAACTGGTGCCGGAGGGCGATCCCGCGCAGGCCTGGTTCAAGCAACGTATCGGCGCACCGGACTACGATACGGTGACGATCGTGCCGCCGAGCGAGACGTTTGCCGACACATTCGCATTTCATCTGCCCAGCGACACGGTGCGCCTGCACTACTGGGGACCGGCGCACTGCGACGGCGACCTGATCGTCCATCTTGAAAAGAGCAGGGTGGTGTTCCTCGCCGATCTGCTGTTTCACGGCCGCTTTCCCTGGCTCGGCGACTGCGACCTCGACGGCTGGATCGACCGGCTGGCGCGCGTGCTGACGCTCGATATTGCGGTCGTGATCCCGGGCCACGGCGCGCCGACCGACCTCAGTGAGGTGGCGAAATTCCGCGACATGCTGATCGCACTCCGCGAAGCCGTGGCGAAGGCGATCAAGGCAGGCTGGTCGGAGGAGGCGGCCGTCCGGGACGTCAACCTGCCGCAGTACGCCTCCATCAACCGCTACAAGGACTGGATGCCGCTCGACGTCAAAGCGGCATACCGGTACCTGAAGGCGAGATAGCCGGCCGCCGGACTATTTCAGCTTGATGCCGGCCGTGCGCACGACGTCGGCCCACGCCGGGATTTCCGAGGCGATGAACTTGGCGAACTCGGCGGGGCCGAGGCCGAGCGGTTCGTTGCCGGCCTTGACGATCTGGTCGATGAACTTCTGGTCCTTCGAGGCCTCGACCATCTCGGCGCCGAGCTTGTCGACGATCTCCTTCGGCGTGCCGGCGGGCGCCATCATCCCTGTCCAGGACACCGCATCGAATCCGGGAAAGCCGGACTCCTGGATGGTCGGGACGTTCGGCAGCCTGAGCGAACGCTTGGCGCTGGAGACGCCGATCAGCCGGACTTTGGGATTGTCGGCCTGCGCGGCGGCCTCGGACACCGGCGCGAACATCACGGGGATATGGCCGCCGACCAGATCGTTCATCGCCGGCGCCGTGCCCTTGTAGCTGATGTTGGTCATCGAGATGCCGGCGCGCTTCTGGAACAGCGACATGATCAGGTTGCTGGCGCTCGCCGGTCCGCCACCGCCGCCGTACGACACCTTCTGGGGCTGTGCCTTCACCCACGCGACCAGCTCCTGCACGTTCTTGACGGGGATGCCGGCGTTGACCACCAGCACCTGCGGACCGGCGGTCATGGCGCCGACCGGAGTCAGGTCCTTCACCGGGTCGTAGCTCACCTTCGCAGCGGCCGGCACGATCGCAATCACCGACGTGCTGGCCCACAGCAGCGTGTAGCCGTCAGGTTTCGAGCGCACGACCGCTTCGGTGGCGATGATACCGTTGCCGCCGACGCGGTTCTCGACGACGACCTGCTGGCCGATGTTTTCGCTCAGCCGCGATGCCATCAGCCGCCCCATCACGTCGATGTTGCCGCCTGCGGCGAACGGCACCAGCAGACGGACCGGACGTTCCGGCCAGGCCTGAGCCTGGGCTCCGGTCGCGAGCATCAAGGGAAGCAGGGCGAGGAGTGCGCCGAGGCGCCGGCGCGGCGTGCAGATCTGTGTCATGGACGCACTGTAGCGGGCAGATCGGCGTCTGCAACCGCCAGTATCAACGAAACGGCATACGCGCGGGGGTCGGCGGTGCGCGGCCGTGACGATCGCGCGTTTCAGGCCGCAGATGTCATTCCTGCTGCCGGCTCGCCGTCGATCGGGAACCGGACTGCGACAATCGTGCCGGCGCCATGCCGCGAGAAAATCCGCATCGATCCTCCGTGTAATCCCGCCAGCGACTTGGCAATCGCCAGGCCGAGGCCCGAGCCGTGCTGGGTCTTGGTGAGCTGGCTTTCCACCTGCTCGAACGGCTTGCCCAGCTTTCGGAGCGCTTCGCGCGGAATGCCGATGCCGGTGTCGCGGATCGTGATCGACACCATGCCGCGCGAGATGCGGCCGCGGACCGCAATCGCGCCGTCGGCCGGCGTGAATTTCACCGCGTTGGAGAGAAGGTTGAGCGCAATCTGCTTCACGGCGCGGCGATCGGCCTTGAAGCGGATGCCGGGGGCGATGCTCGATGTCACCTTGAGCCGCTTGTCCTGGGCGCGGGCGGTGACGACACGCAAGGCGTCGGCGAGGATCGGGTCGAGCTCCACGTCCTCGAAATCCAGCTTGATGCGGCCGGCCTCGATCTTGGACATGTCGAGGATGTCGTTGATGACGTCGAGCAGGTATTGGCCGCTGAGTTTGATGTCGCGGCAGTATTCGTAATATCTGTCGGCTCCGAGCGCGCCGAACATGCCTGACTCCATGATCTCGGAGAAGCCGATCACGGCATTGAGGGGCGTGCGCAGCTCGTGGCTCATGTTGGCGAGGAACTTCGACTTGGTCTGGTTCGCGTCCTCGGCGCGGGTCTTTTCCTCGGCGTATTTCGTTGCCATTTCGCCGAGCTGCCGGGTCTGGGTCTCCAGCTTGTGCTGCGAGTTGCGCAAGTCGGCGACGGTCGCGATCAGGCGCTGCTCGCTGTCGATCAGCTTCTTTTCGTTGAGCTTGAGCGGTGTGATGTCGGTGCCGACCGAGACGTAGCCGCCGTCCTTGGTGCGTCGCTCGCTGATCTGCAGCCAGTGGCCGTCATCGAGCTGGGCCTCGAAGGTGCGGGCACCTGGAACGGCGGGATGCTCGTTCGTCATCTTGGTGCGGATGACGTGCTTGCGGCCGGCGGCGACCACGTCCGCGTAGGAACTGCCGGAGGCGATCGCGGAATCGGGCAGGTTGTGCAATTGCTGGAAGTTCGAGTTGCACAGCACCAGGCGGTTGTCGGCGTCCCACAGCACGAACGCTTCGGGGATCGTCTCGATCGCGTCGCGCAGGCGCAGGTCCGCGGCGGCGGTTTTCTCCACCAGGGTCTTCTGCTCGGTGATGTCGACCGCAATGCCGATCAGGTGCAGGCCGGGATCGTTGGGCTGGCGCACCATCTCGCAGCGGGCCCGCAGCCAGACCCACTTGCCGCTGGCATGCATCATGCGGAACTCGTGGTCGATGGCGTTGGCGGTCGCGTCGGCGAGCTGGGCGGCCACCTCGTAGAGCTCAATGTCGTCCGGATGGACCAGCCGGTTGACCTCTCCGAAGGTCATCAGCTCATCGCGCGGCGCGAGCCCCAGGATGGCGAACATGGAGTGCGACCAGTAGATGCGGCCGCGCGCAATGTCCCAGTCCCACAGGCCGCAGCGGCCACGGTTGAGGGCGGTGTCGATCCGGCTGCGTACGGTGTCATAGATAAAGTCGGCCTCGCGGGCGCGGGTGGCCTGCCAGTGGAAGGCAAATCCCAGGATCAGCAGCACGAAGCCGGTGGTGGCGGAGAGCGTGACGGTCAGGGTGGTGTCGGCGCGCCAGCGCGCCAGCGCGTCGCTGCGGGTCTGCACGATGGCGAGCTGGCCGCGGCCGCCCGACAGCGTGCGCACCGTGGCGAATGCCGGGGTTCCGTCGGCGAGCGGAATTTCGACCACGCCCGCGCTGGCGCCCATGATGGTGAGCGCCTGCACGTTGCCGAGCACGTCGGAGAGCATCTGGCCGATCGGGGCGCCGACCGGCGGAATGGCGGCGGTGATGACGCCTTGCGCATTGGCGAGCAGGATGTTGCGGCCCAGCATGGTTGCCCGAGCGGCCAGCGCACGTTCAAGAATGTCGCGCCGTGCCGAGTCGGCGTTCTCGCTCGAGGCGAGCCGCACATAACGCTCTGCGGCAAAGTCGGCGATGTCCTCGATGTCGTGAACGGCGTCGGCGATGGCCTGACGGCGGTGGTCGAGGACCTGCACCACCGAACCGACCCCGATGGTGAGCAGAAAGGCGATGATGAGTGCGGGCACCGCCCGCCGGAGCGCGGGCTCGGCCGTCAGCAGCCGCCGGTAGGCGGGCTTTGCGATCGACTGCGCCAGACCCTTGATCGAATCCTGCTGCGCAGACGCACTCGCCGCTTCGGCGCGCGCCATTCCAAACGCCCCCGTATTTGCGATGAAATCCCCTGACGCAACCCTGCCGGAGCGCCCGCCGCCGCTCCGAATCGCCCTGATTTGAATCGATGCGCGGATGGGTGTCGAGTGTCCAAGTCAATATTTTTGGTTAACGCACCCACAGAATTCTGACGTGAGTCAAAAATGCATCGCATCGCCGGTACCGGAGTCCGGTCAGGCACCCGAATGGCGTTGCGTTTAGCTATCGGCGAGGGTGCGCTGAACGATGTCGCTGACATCGCGCGACAGGTTCGGCTGCGACGCGACGCGCCGCAGTTCCGCTTCGGCGTTGCCGCGGCGAACCGGTTCCAGCATCCGCCAGCTTCGGAATGCCGACAGCATGCGCGCCGCCACCTGCGGATTGGAGCCGTCGAGCATCAGCACGGTGTCGGCGACAAATGCGTAGCCTTGACCGTCCGGGCGGTTGAACTGGGTCGGATTGCCAGCCGCGAACATGGTGATCAGCGACCGCACGCGGTTGGGATTCGTCATCGAGAAGGCGGCATGCGCCGTCAGCTCGCGCACACGGCCGAGGGTTGCCGCGTGCGGCGCAACGGCTTCCAGCGCGAACCACTTGTCGAGGGTGAGCGGATCGTCGCGATAACGCTCGTAGAACGCCTTCAGCGCATCGGTTCGCTCCGGGCCGTCGTGCTGGTTGAGCGTGCCCAGCGCCGCCATGCGATCGGTCATGTTGTCCGCCGCCTTGAACTGCTCGGCGGCGAGCCGGATCGCGTGGCTCTCTGCGGTGGCGGCCAGCAGGTCGAGGCAGATGTTCCTGAGTGCGCGTTTGCCTGTGCTGGTGGCATCGGGAAGATACGGCCCCGGGGTCGCCATCGCCTGATACGTGGCGCTCAGCGTCTTGTTGAGATGTAGCCCGATCAGCGCGCGAAGCCCGGTGCGGGCGCGAAAGATGGCGTCGGGATCGACGTCCTGTCCGATCTCGCGCGCGATGTCGGACTCGCCCGGCATGTGTAGCGCCTCGGCGACGAAGGCCGGCTCCAGCGAGCCGTTACCGAGGATGGCTTCGAGCGCCACCAGCAATCCTTCGTCCACGTCGGGATCGTGACCGGCACGCAGGCGGCGTGCATTCTCCATCAGGAGCCTGGTGGCAAGCGTCTGCACCGCCTGCCAGCGGTTGAACGGATCGCTGTCGCGCGCAGCCAGGGCTCGTAGGCCGTCGGAGGACAGTGCGGCATCGAGCTTGATCGGTGCCGAAAATCCGCGGTTCAGCGACAGCACCGGCGGTTCGCCGATGCCGGTGAATGTGAACGCTTGCGATGCCTTGTCGAGCACGATCACGCCGTGCTCGGGCGCCGCGCCGCCCTCCATCGTGAGCGGCAGGTCGCCGGTCTGGCCGACCAGGCCGATGCCGAGCGGGATGACCATCGGCTCCTTGACCGGCTGACCGGGGGTGGGGCGGA